>JAIOHU010000016.1 GCA_019912845.1 bacterium | reverse complement strand
ATTCTCACGAACCTGAATTGCCTCGACTGCACGCAAACGAGGTTTATAATCAATGGTTATATCAATATGTATTTCCGAATCCAACATAGGCAATTAAAGTCCTGGTTTACCTATCCAGCCAATGTGACCAGAATCGCCTTCTGTGCATGTAAACGATTCTCAGCCTGATCAAATACTACCGACTGTTCACATTCCATCACATCATGAGTGATCTCACGTCCTCTTTCCGCTGGCAAACAGTGCATTACTATTGCTTCAGAAGCAGCGTGCTTGAAAAGCTCCATGTTCAACTGGAAAGCCTTCAGTTTTTCTTCACGCGATTTTGCCTGATCCTTCTCACCCATGGAAGCCCAAACGTCCGTATATACAACGTCTGCACCCTCTACGGCAGCAACTGGATCATGGATCACTTTCACATTAGCACCCTCACTTTGTGCGATTTCTACAAGTTTACCAGGATGTGTCTCTGCGACAGTTCCGATCCTCACCTCTATGGGCAGACGTCTGGCAGCGTTAATCCACGAACGTGCCATGTTGTTTCCATCTCCAAGATAGGTGATAATTTTACCCTCATAGCTTCCAAGATGCTCGTTTATGGTTAGCAAATCGCTGATCACCTGGCAGGGATGAGTGAAATCTGTCAGCGCATTTATAACAGGCACCGAGCTCCATTCTGCCAGTTTTTCGACATCTTCGTGGCTGAAGGTGCGGATGACAATCCCATCCAGAAAACGAGAAAGCACACGTCCCGCATCTTCAATTGTCTCTCGAGCACCCAGATCAATCTCATTTTTTGTGATGTAAAGTGATTGACCTCCAAGCTGTGAGATTCCGACTTCGAAACTAATGCGTGTCCTCAATGACGGTTTATGAAAGATACATCCGAATGATTTCCCGGCAAGTGGAGTTGGGCATTGCCCCTCTTTTGTCAGTTTTTTAATCTCCGCTGCCAGGTCAAATAGTTTAGATAATTCATCAGTCGAAAAATCAGTAATCTGCAGAAAATCTTTCTTTTCCATTCTATATCCCCTGTTCAATTTTAACTCCCAAGAGCAGAAAATCTCCCCTCCGTTATTAGTCGGCAAATGTACAACTTGCATGGGATACGAGCAACATTTTCGAGAAATCTAACATTTCAAATCTCCAGTTCAATGTTTTTATTGGGAGAAGCACATAGGATGTGCGGTAGAATCTCTAGTATTCTTGGTGCAAAAGGCTTGCCGTAATTGAAATTGAGAGCGAGCAATGGTTTGGAAGCCTGCGAGAATAGCTTTTAGTAAGATTTAATCGGGATTAGAAAAAGTGGAAAGCGACAGTAACAATGTGTATTTTGGCGTAAACCCTTGTATATCAATGCTTAATGATGTGAACTGTGCGGTTAGAACGAGTAGCGTCCCCTAAAGAAATAAATATATCTGATGACAAATATTGCATTTTATGGCAGCGAAAGCGGGAGATTTTTGTATCTCACTGGAAAAAACCTCTCGCATAATATATCTAAGTTTTTGTAATTACTGCATTAAAAAAAAATACATGCCTGCAATCAAACATTACTTAAGTTAATTTTGCAGAGAGCCTAGCGCAGAATTTGCGCAGCAAAATGCGCTCATTCACACTTTCGCTCTCCGCAATTGCTCATAAAGTTGCTGTTGAATTAGTCAAAAGTTCAACAATCACAACTGTGTATCCATATTATCATATACCAGGATCCATAAAACCCCTGCTCTCAGGATAAAAACTTTTGTACGTGAGCTAGAACTATCTCCGGAGCCTCTTCAGGTACAAAATGGCCAATATCATTTAAACGATGCACCTCAGGTTTCACAAACAGCTTCTCCCAAATTTCCAACTCACTTGCACCAAAAGCAGGATCCTTCATACCCCAGAGTAACAGTGCTGGGGTTCGGGCGAGATACCTGGCTTGCTCCCAGAGAGTATCGTACCAGAGAGAAGAGCCAATGAGCTCTTGAGCAAATCCCCAGGTTCCATGACGATGTTCTGGAGAATCTAGCGGAGCCTGGTAGGCTTTTTGTAACTCACGACTGAAATACTTTTTGTTCTTGAAGCCAGCTTTCAGCATAACCCTGGCACTGAAATTCGCACGTAAATACAGTGATTTCGCCAGTGGAGAGTTTAGAAAACGTTCTGCTTTCTGGATGGCAGTATTGTGCTTCAACGACCACATCCAGGTGTTGAATAATATCAATTTTGAGACTCTATCAGGGTTCGAAACTGCCCATGATAATCCTATCGGACCTCCGAAATCATGCACAATCATCACAGCATCATGCAAATCCAACGAGGAAAGTAACAGACTCAGGTTCTGAGCATGATCTTGCGGACGATACATCCAGTTTTTCGGTTTGTCTGACAAACCAAACCCGATATGGTCCACAGCAATACACCGAAATTGGGACGACAACTCTTTAATCAAATTTCTATAAAGGTAAGACCAGGTCGGAGTACCATGTACAAAGATCAGGGGGCGACCCTCCCCTTCATCTATGTAATGCATTTTCCCCATTCTCAGTTCGAAAAAATGGGATTCAAATGGATACTCTTCCCGATTCAGCCAGTTTAAGCCATTGTTACTCATTTGCTCTTCCAATTTGGCTTCCCGGAATTCTGAATTGCTCTTCAGGAAGTGATGCCTATTTCAAGATTTAGAATACTCTAAATTCATTAGAAATTCCTTAATTCAGATAAACTTTTAGAATAATTTTCTCTCCTCCTCTTATTTCCTATCTTACACTGAATAAATGATAATTACGTTTCAACTTTATATTGATAATAGTTTCTAAATATCAACCCAATTTCTTTATAAACAGGTCATTAACATGCAATCTAAAAAACTGAGCCATGACAGCTCTGACTCCACGAGATACAGCGACTCAAATATGACAAAACCCAGAGCTAAACAACCGACTTCAAACTCTAGAAAGAAGAAAAAACTGTTCGTAGTTGATACAAATGTACTTCTTCACGATCCAAATGCGCTCCGTCAGTTTGGCGAGCAAGATCTGGCAATCCCGATAACTGTGATCGAAGAACTTGATCAATTCAAACGCGGAACGGATACTATCAATTTTAACGCTCGGGAATCAGTGCGTATCCTGGATGAACTTGCTGGCAATGGAGACCTTACCAAAAAAGGAGTCGTGCTTGGAAGTGGTTTAGGAAATTTACGCGTGCTGGTAAGCGGTCCCCCAAATGATGAAGTTCGCGCTGCGTTTCAACGAGATGTTCCTGACCATCGAATCCTGTCTGCTGCTCTTGATGTTAAAGAAAAAGAAATTAATCGTGATGTCATCCTCGTTTCCAAAGATGTTTCCCTGCGATTAAAAGCAAGGAGCCTTGGAATGCCGGCAGAGGATTATGAAAGCGATAAAGTAGCTGATTTAGACAGCTTATACAAGGGAAGATTTAAAATAAATTCTATTGATGACGGTCTAATTGATCTTCTATTTCAAGAACCCTATAAAATACCACATTATGAACTTGACATAAGCAATATACCCAACGCTTACTATATTCTAAGAGGATCAACTAAAAGTGCTATCGCTCGTTTTGACGCAAACGAGAATGCATTGGTAAGAGTAGAAAAACGAACCGCATTTGGAATTTATCCTCGAAATAGTGAACAAACATTTGCACTTGATGCACTATTGAATGATAATATCCAGTTAGTAACATTGAGTGGAAAAGCTGGTACAGGAAAAACTCTCCTCGCTCTCGCAGGCGCGATGGAGAGCCGCAATAAGTACCAGCAAATTCATCTGGCACGCCCGATTATACCCCTCGGAAATCGTGAAATTGGATACCTCCCTGGCGATGTTAAGGAAAAAATTAGTCCCTATATGCAACCACTCTGGGATAATCTTGGCGTGATACGTTCTCAGTACAAGGCAAACGATCCCATGAATCAAAAAATTCAGAGCATGCTGGACAATGAAAAATTATCCATCAGCGCTTTGGCATATATAAGAGGGAGAAGCCTGAACCGTATCTATTTTATTGTAGATGAGGCGCAGAACCTTACCGGGCATGAGGTGAAGACGATTATCACACGTGCGGGTGAAGGTACAAAGATTGTCTTTACTGGTGATCCCCAACAGATCGACACCCCATACCTCGATTCACGATCTAACGGATTAACCCGGCTGATCGACCGTATGAAAGGGCAGGGACTCTACGCTCATGTAACCCTGGAAAAAGGTGAACGCAGTGAATTGTCCGATTTGGCGTCTGAGATTTTATGAGAGTTCAAATTCCAGGCAGCTTAAATCTGATGGAAATAAAATAAATGAGAAGACCGCCAGGATTATTCCCTGCGGTCTTCATTTTATATAACTAACTTTTATAAGCAGTGTTACTTCACAAAAACCATCTTTCGTAATTGCTCGTATTCTGCGGTTTCCAGCTTATAAAAATAGATGCCTGTCGGGCTTGATACTGGATTGAAGTCAACAGAATAAACTCCAGCACCGAGATGTCCACTCACCAACTCATCAATTTTTCTACCCATTACATCAAATACACTTAATGTTACCTGTTGTGGTGAGGCTATATCAAATTTTATCTGAGTAGTAGGGTTAAATGGATTTGGGAAATTCTGATGGAGATAGTTGACCGTGGGTAATGCCGCACTTTCAACCTCTTGAACTCCTACTCGATCCATAACACGAATGTTTATCAAGACGTTAGGGGGATTCTCCCACATTTCGCCACCAAACTGAATGTGGACAGGGAAAAGTGTATTGTGTTCATAGGGTAACTGTGTCTGACGCAAATCCGCCCTGATAGAGACTGTAACCGTGTTTTCCGGAAGCAGGATACCAGATTCGGGGATAACATGAACAAAGGAACGATATTGCTCTTCGACCACTGCTGCAGTCCAGTTCAATTCAGCACATCCGGTGTGAACGAGTAGAATATCAACACGACCAGTGGGATCCTGTGAAAAATCATTGATAATAATGACCATGGGATACTGAGTACGGTCAACCTCTCCACGTGGCGCGATCATATTTATATCACGTAAGGTTGGCCCCGGAGTTGCGATCAGATCACGAACTGTTCTTGTACGATGGAACGGATGTGTTACTCGCAGGGTATGCATCGTTCCGGGTGCCAATCCCAACACAGTATACTGACCATTCTCATCACTTGTATCTGCGGGAATTTGTTGCTGATTAAGGAATATCAAGGCTCCTTCGACAACATCGCCTTCTGGGTTACAGGTAAAGACAGTTCCAGTGAAACCAGCTTCGATTGAGGCGTGTACAATAATCGCTTCATAACCGGGAGCATTCTTAAAGGTACCGTCACCACGTAAGAAATCGCCCTCCGCTTCGGTTTCGATTTCCTCTTCAGCGTACCAGTATCGCAATAGAATTGGATTACCCGCTGTAAAGCCTGGAAGACCGAGTGAATCTGCCTGTTCCCATACAACCACCTGCGCCGGATTTTCCTGAGTGAGTTCATGCTCAATGGTAAAAGCTGAAATACAGAGATCACCATCGAAGACTGCAATCTCATCACCAATATCCATTGGGATACCATTCAAAAATCCACCCTCAAAAAATATTGGCCAGGGAAGACCGTTAGGCTCAACACCGACAAAGTGCTGTGACATCCCCATAGTCGTACAAAGTAACAATATGAACAAAATCGCGAGTGTTCGCTTCATCGGTTGCCTCCTGATTTCCTCACGTTATGCACCCTTATAGTGGAAGCTCATGCAAAAGATTTTATCATTCAAAGTTAAGATGTCATGGACGGGATTGCAATCGCCAGAGGTTGCTTTCTCTATTCAAATTTTTTTTGGTCTCGGAGAAGAGTTTTGCTTTTTTTTCACGTCCTCCTTGCGTTCTACAAGTAGATCATGATATCTTCAATACACATTGTTAGGAATATCTAACTAAACACAAATTTAACGATGAACACTGATTTGCTCAGGAGGGTAGTACCATGAGGAAAATTTCAATTTTAGCTGGTCTAGCATTGCTTCTGCTTGGAGTAGTGGTGATTGGTGGGCAGTACGTGAATACCAATGACGCTCAGTATGCTGAAAATAAAGCTGAATGCAATTACGCTCAGGATGCAAATTCTGCTTCTGGATGCTGTGGGGATAAAACCTCCAATATAAATTATTCCAAGGCAAGTTGTGACGGCTCTGCGAAAAACGCTTCTTTCGCAAAGGGTGCCTGTGACAGCCAGGGTGCAAATGCTTCCTATGCCAAAGGCAGTTGCGACGGTTCCGCGAAGAACGCTTCTTTCGCAAAGGGTGAATGTGACAGCCAGGGCGCAAATGCTTCCTATGCCAAAGGA
>JAIOHU010000176.1 GCA_019912845.1 bacterium | reverse complement strand
GTTATGTCCAATGGCAGCGTGACCTTTGAGATCGTGTAATTTCTCCGGAGTATCAAATACTCGCGTAACAACCCCCATGCCATGGCGTTTATAAAAATACTTGCCATCAGTGGATACAATACCAGCGGATTCCTGCCCACGATGCTGCAGAGCATAGAGACCGTGAAAAACCATCTCCGCCGCATTTGGTTGCCCCCAAACCGCCATCACACCACAGTGGTGCTTCAACACTTCAAGTCCCATATTTATTCCTCTATCGAATAAGCCTGCCTCAGGGATATTAAATTCTTCCACACCTCCCAAAATGTGTATTCAGGTGAGGGGTATGGAGTAAAAAGCTAAGGTACAAAATCGACTCCTTTGGCAAAACTAAAATTGGCTCTCATAACATGGTCGAAAGCAGAGAAATTTCAAAAAGTTTTAAAAATCAGGTGTAAAGCGAGAGTCTATTGGTTATACTATAGTTAGTAACTGGTTTATACGACTCAAATGTCCCAAACTGAATCGTATAAATAAATATTTTCCTCCTTGATCTTAGATATCGAAAGTTCAGGATAATAGAACTGATTTATCCAATTGCTGAAATCAATGTTTTAGCTGTTTTCGAAAAGGAGGTTTCCCCATGTATACTTACGGTCCAATTCCCTCCCGGAGACTGGGCAGGTCTTTGGGAGTCAGCCTCATTCCGCCTAAAACTTGTTCCTTCGACTGCGTTTTCTGCCAGTTAGGCAAAACGACCCGTATGAAAACCGAAAAGAAAAGCTATTACAGCAAAACGACAGTGTTGCAGGAAATCGAGAGACGGATGCAAAGTGAGGAGGTTGACACGATTACCTTTGGTGGTGATGGTGAACCCTGTCTTTCAAGCGATCTTGAATGGCTGATTGCCAGATGCCGTCACCAATTTCGTAAGCCGGTTGCAGTTTTTACGAATGGTTCGTTCCTGAGTTCAAAAGCGGAACTTCAGGCACTCGCAAAAGCTGATATCGTCATATCGAGATTAAATTCAGGGAACCCACAGCTATTTCATCAAATCCATCGACCGTTACGCGCGATTTCCTTCGACCAGCGTATTGAAAACATGATAGACTTTCGTTGGAAATATGAAGGTCAGTTCTGGCTGGAGGTAATGATTTTACCAGGCTTGAATGATACTGATAAAGCGTTAATGGAAATTCGTAAAATAATGAACAGCCTTGCTCCTGATAAGTTGTTCATCACCACCCCCAATCGTCCTGGTACCGATCTCAGCATTAAACCAGCATCTACTGAGACGCTGCTACATGCGCAGGAGATTTTGGGTCGAAGTGAAATTCTGGACGATCGTGATATGGGAGGGGTTCAAGTACGTTCCTATGCTGATGCAAAAACCGCGATACGTGAGATCACACAACGATTCCCTCTGAAAGTAGAGGAGGCAGTTGCAATCGAAACCGGCTACACACAATCAGGGAGTATAGCAGCACTCATTGATGAGGGTTTGATCCGAGAGATTGAATATGGAGATGAGATATTTTTAACCACTGGTGAGTTTCAGGATGTTTTAGTGTAAGGTGGAGTAATGGAGTAAATGTGCTCAATATAAAATATGAATCACCCTGAAATTCAGGTAAATTCAGGGATTATTTAGAGGAATATTTTTCCTGGTTTCTATAATTTTGATGGTGTGTCAGGGTGTTTTACTACTGGTCCGTCGAGCATTTTGGCATTGGACTTGTCCAATGTTTTATAACTCCAATAATGGAACTATTAAACCCTGGATAAATCCAGGACCATTCTGGCACGATTACAAACAAATTGTTTTATAGAATTAAGGAAGTTTCTGTAAAAGGAAACTTCCTTTTTCAATAAGGGTGGTTTTTCGATGGTACGTGCCATACAGCTCCAGATGTTACGCCAACCAGATGATCTAACCTGTGGTCCTACATGTCTGCATGCTGTATATCGTTATTTCGGTGAAAAACTCAGCTTGGAGCGTATCATCGCTGAAGTAACGAGTTTGGATACTGGTGGTACGCTGGCACCATTGCTTGGTTATCATGCGTTGAAGCGGGGGTATTCCGCGGAGATATATACTTGCAACCTGAATATGTTTGATCCAATCTGGTTTAAGCAGGATAGGGTAGTGCTCGCGCAAAAATTAATTGCCCAGGCGAAGGCGAAGGGCGATGCACGTACTGTAACCAGCACTCGCGCCTATCTCGATTTTCTCAAATCGGGTGGTGATATCTTCATGTCTGATCCCACCCCGGAATTGATATGTAGTTTTCTGGATGAAAATTTGCCCGTGCTCGCCGGACTCAGTGCGACATGGTTGCATAAAAAACCACGTGAACGATCCTGGGATGACGAATATGATGATATCAACGGTTCTTCTGCCGGTCATTTTGTTGTAATTGATGGATATGACCAGGCGAGCAGAGAAGCTTCAGTATCAGACCCCGTCCATCGTACATCAGGTACTTATGGTGGTAAATTCAAAGTGAATATCAACCGTCTTGTAACAGCCATTCTGCTTGGTGTTCTAAGCTATGATGGTGATTTGTTAATTTTAAAACCCTCCAACAATGTCGTTCAGGAGTAATATGGATACTCTCCTGGTGGTAACCCACCTGAAGGATTGGCAGCAGGAAATTAATGGGGTACAGGTCGTAACTGCCCGCGCTTACCTGACTGATCCTCATTTCAGTAGCTTGAAACGAGCGAAGGTGTTCAATTTATGCCGTCATTATAAATATCAGTCGTACGGCTATTATGTCTCCCTGCTCGCAGAAGCTCGCGGTCATAAAGTGCTTCCAACTGTATTAACAATGCAGGATTTACGTTCTCCTTCGGTGATTCGTATTGCCTCGGATGAATTAACAGACATCATGCGTAAGAGTCTGAAGAGTATTCAATCGGACAAGTTTACTCTGAGCGTCTATTTCGGGAAAAATGTAGCAAGTAGACATGACCGTCTCGCAGCAGCACTATTTAAGTTTTTTCCAGCACCACTACTTCGTGCAACTTTTGTCAGAAATACAGTTTGGGAACTGCAAAATCTAAATGCGATTCCATTGAGTTCTGTTCCAGAAACCCATCGAGATTTTATGCTTTCCGCTGGTGAGAGTTTCTTTTCGAAAAGACTTCCAGAAAAGGGCAAACTATCTCACATGCGTTTCGATATGGCAATTCTGTATGATCCAGAGGATCATACCTCGCCTTCGGACAATCGTGCAATCCAGAATTTCCAAAAAGCTGCTCAAAATCTTGAAATTGCCACCGAACTCATCACCAAAGATGACTATGGAAGGTTATCTGAATTTGATGCGCTATTTATACGAACTACAACTGCAGTAAATCACTATACATACCGTTTCTCAAGACGAGCTGAAGCCGAAGGACTGGTGGTAATAGATGATCCACAATCAATCCTGCGATGCACCAATAAAGTCTATCTCGCTGAATTACTGGCAAAAAATTCAGTACCCACTCCGCTGACACGGATCATGCACAAGGATAACCTTCAGCAGGTTATGCTGGAAATTGGATTACCAGCAATTCTCAAACAACCAGACAGCTCATCTTCACTTGGAGTAAAGAAAGCGGATACGGAAGCAGAATTCCTGAAACTTGCCAACGAGATATTGGAAATTTCCGATCTTGTGATCGTGCAGGAATTCATGCCGACGGAATTTGACTGGCGTATTGGATTACTGGATGGACGTCCTCTATATGCGACAAAATATTTCATGGCGAAAAAACACTGGCAGATCACTCTCCATGATCACACCACGGGACGTATGCGTCATGGCACATGGGAGAGTCTCCCAGTTGATGAGGTTCCATTGGAAGGGATAAAACTAGCTGTCAAGGCAGGGAATCTGATCGGGAAGGGTTTGTATGGGGTGGATTTGAAACAGGTTGAGAAGAAGTGGTATATCATTGAGGTCAATGATAACCCCAGCATAGAATTTCATGTTGAGGATGAGATATTAAAAGGTGAGCTGTACCAACGTATCATGCGTAATTTTCTCACTCGAATTGAAGCGAAAAAAGAAGGCAGAGAGCATTGAAACCATTGACCTTTCCATATCGAGCTTTTGATTGTATCGGAATTGAACTGGAATACATGATTGTTCAGAAAAATAGCCTCGATGTGCTACCCGTTGCCGACAGACTTCTAAATGTTGATAGTACCACCGCTGGTCAGGATAGCGAACGGGAATTTGATGATTTTTCCTGGTCTAATGAACTGGCGATGCATGTCCTCGAGATCAAGACCAGCCCACCTGTAAAAAAAATGGACGGCTTGGAGAAAAGATTCCAGGAACAACTAAATCATGCGAATCGGATGCTCGACTCATTTGATGCCACCCTTCTGCCAACAGCGATGCATCCCTGGATGAATCCTGCTAATGAGACACGTCTCTGGAAGGCACGTCAGACTGAAATTTATCATGCGTACGACAAAATTTTCAATTGCTCAGGGCATGGCTGGTCAAACCTGCAATCGACACATATCAATCTGCCTTTTGGCGATGAGGAGGAGTTCAGACGGCTTCATGCGGCGATCCGAGTTGCGCTACCTCTACTGCCTGCTCTGGCTGCATCTTCGCCTGTTGTAGAGGGAAAAGCTGGTCAGGCACTGGATATGCGTCTCGAGTTCTATCGAAAAAACCAGTCACGAGTCCCCTCACTTTCTGCTCATATTGTTCCAGAGGCGATAAACTCATTCGCTGAGTATAACGAGATCATTTTTGAACGAATCTATCGTGATATTTCTCCCTTTGACCCCGATGGTATCCTTCAGGATGAGTGACTGAATTCACGTGGGGCAATTGCACGATTTGAACGAGGTGCGCTTGAAATTCGGGTGCTGGATATACAAGAAACTCCCCTGATGGACCTGTCAATCGCAGCTCTGACCTCAGAGTTAATCAAAAAGCTCTACAACGAGACTTTTGTCAGCATTGAGGAGCTGAATTCGATTGATGTCTCCTATTTGAAGTCGGTGTTGCTTGATTCGATTGTGCATGGACGCGCTGTAAAAATCGACTCGGAAGAGTATCTGCGAGCTTTAGGACTGTCAGGGAAACAGACTATCGGTGAAATCTGGGAACACCACTATGGACTGGTCTCAGAAAACTTGAATCCAGGTTTCAAGTCGGGCATTGAAGTTATTCTTCAGGAGGGAACGCTCTCCGAAAGAATCCTCTCAAGAATCGCAGGTGATTTCAGACGTGAGAAACTGCTCGAAGTTTACGGTTGTTTAGCCGACTGCCTGGCAACGGGTAAAATTTTCCATGCACACTGATTTTGGTCTCGTGCTGTCGTGCGAACACGCCAGGAACAGGATACCCTCAGAATTCCTGGATTTGTTCAAAGGTTCGGGTGAGATATTGCAAACACATCGCGGCTATGACCCAGGTGCTTTTAAACTGGCGACAACACTCGCCAGTGGATTGAATGTACCGCTCTTTCACACCAGAGTATCTCGTCTACTGATTGAAGCGAATCGCTCCACACACCATCCCAACCTGTTTTCAAACTGGAGTAAAACTCTTCCGCAACCGATAAAAAACCAGATTCTATTGAAATATTACATCCCTTTTCGCGCAAAAGTTCGTAATCAGATCGATACCCTCCTCGATCAAAAACAACGAGTGGTTCATCTATCCATCCATACTTTCACTCCAGAATTGGATGGTCGGGTCAGGAATGCTGATATCGGTCTGTTATATGACCCAAAACGTAAACCAGATAAGGATTTTTGTTCGCACTGGCGCAATATGCTATTAATCAGCAATCCAGAGCTGAAAATCAGAATGAACTATCCCTATCTTGGAGTTGCCGACTCGCATGTAACATACCTTCGAAAGGAGTATCCGGTCGACCGTTATATCAGCATGGAACTGGAAGTGAACCAGAAATTCCCACATGGCGACCAGAAAGAGTGGAAAAGCCTTCAGAGTGTGCTTCTAAAGTCTCTAATGGAAACACTTCATTCATTTGCACCTTTAGCTTAAGGCGTCTTCTACGGATATCGCCGAAAATAGTAGCTGGTAAACGATCTGAGACTAAAGAGCATTCAAACAGAACCCTTTTTCATTCCAGGCAACAAGTTCAGGTAGAGACAATTCACAAATAATAAACGAAACTTTCCAGGGAAATTAATGTAAGATAGTGAACATCCTGTTGCATACAGACAACATATATTGATGAAAAATTTGAATAAGACAACATTGCAGGAACAGTAAGAATGAATTCTACAAGCCGTAATAATTCAAGCGATGAAAATAAAACCATTTCACTGCTCATGAAACCTGTCCAGGATTTCATCCGTATGGAAGCATCAGGTGGAATATTGCTACTTGCGGCAGCTACAGTTGCATTACTCTGGGCGAACAGTCCGTGGGGAGCATCCTACCAATCCATTTTCCAGACCAAAATGGAGGTTGGATATGGTAATTTTGGCTTGAACAAACCTCTGATTTTATGGATCAATGATGGCTTGATGGCGATTTTTTTCCTCCTGGTTGGTCTTGAAATAAAACGTGAGCTGCTTACAGGTGAATTGTCAAATCCCAAAAAAGCTGCATTGCCCATAGCCGCTGCATTGGGTGGAATGATCTTACCTGCTGGGTTGTATGCTATATTTAACTTGAGTGGTGATGGTGCCGCGGGTTGGGGAATTCCTATGGCAACAGACATCGCATTTGCCCTGGGGATATTGGCACTGGCAGGACCCAGAGTCCCTCTTGCATTGAAAGTATTCTTAACCGCTTTTGCAATCATTGATGATCTCGGTGCGGTTCTCGTAATTGCTTTTTTCTACACAAGTAAGCTGTCGGTTGGTTATCTGCTCTGGGCAGCTGGACTTCTCATTTTCCTTGGACTGATCAGCAAACTGGGGAACCGTTCGCTCCTGCCTTATCTACTACTTGGGATAGTGATCTGGTACCTTTTCCTTAAAAGTGGAATCCACGCGACAATAGCTGGTGTGTTACTAGCGGCAGTTATACCACACCGAAAGCTGATCTCCGATAAAAAACTTTCAACTGAAATGTCCGCACTTTCAAAAAAGTATTCCCTCTCCAAAGATGATCAGTTTGAGGATGAGGAACGTGAAACCATACTCCATCGTCTGGAAGTGATAACAAATCACGCTCAAACTCCACTTCTCCGGCTTGAGCATGCCCTCCATCCCTGGGTAGGTTTTGCTGTGATGCCGATTTTTGCCTTGGCAAATGCAGGCGTCAACCTTTCAGGCATAGGTTTTGGCAGTCTGTTTACTCCAGTGGGACTTGGTATTGTTATTGGATTGATTGTGGGTAAACAACTGGGTGTCCTCTCTTTCGCGTGGTTGGCAAAAAAGCTGAATATCGCATCTTTGCCCGAGGGAGTGAGTTGGCGTCATATTTATGGCGCAGCAGTGCTTGGCGGAGTAGGCTTTACGATGAGTCTGTTCATCAATGGACTGGCATTTGAGGGGCAATTAAACGAGGTTGCGAAACTTGCAATTCTGACCGCTTCAGCACTAAATGGTATCGCTGGATTTTTGTTGATAAGGTCAGCTTCCAAATAGGATCAGCGAATCGTTCTGCAAGGCAGTGGCGAAGTGATGTTTTTGGGGAACCTTATTTTGATTATTCGGTTTAATTGTTGTATTTTGGATTTGAAGGTATTCAAGTATTGAATAAAGATTCGAGTAGGTATTTCAAATGGCTTTAAAGGTAAAACAGATCGTGGTATTAGCACTGGTGGTCATTATGATCACACAGCCTGCCCTCATGTCTGTCTCTGAAGCCTCCACAGATATAAATCTATCGAAAATGAATACTCTCTCAAATGATCAATCTTCCGGTTGCGCAGATGAGGGATGTTGCTCAATACCTGATGCAAAACAATGCTGCCCAGCAGAAACTGGTGAAAATCCTCAGCAAAAGGACACAGAAAATACTCAATCAGTTACCTGCATTGAATCGTCAAGGGAGAGTTGTTGCCAATCAACGGGTAACCAACCTTGCGAGTGCAATGAGTGCCCTTGTGCTCAAAATATAACCGCTTCTTCGGGACTGATAGTAGACGATTCGCAATCCAGCTTAGCCCCAAGTGTTGATTTACTTGCACCAGTCCAATTCAGATTTACGCTGTCGGATCACACGGACACCCCATACCGTCCCCCCATTACCTCATTGTCGTAATTCAATTAGTGTAACAACAAGCCAAACGAGCACAAGTGCAGCAATAGATCGAACTATCGATTTTTGCAAGCAAACATTTTAGTGTGCTTCAGTGAAGTAGCATTTGGCTCAATCTTGTAGAATTTACGACCTATTGAGGTTATAAATGTTTAGAAATAGAAGACTTAGCATCAGAGCAGGCAATTTGCTGTTGATAATGAGTGCTGTGGCTATTCTCCTTCTCCCTGAAAAAAGTATTTCTGCTACGGTAAAGGGGGTCGTTCTAGATGAGGATGGCTACAGCCTTGGTGGGGTTAATATTGTTGTGGTTGGTATGAAGCGAGGTGCCTCATCCGATATGGATGGCAATTTTGTGATCTCGGATTTGCCTGAAAAGCAGGTTGTTCTCCGTGCCTCTATGCTGGGCTTCAAGACAATTGAAACCAATTTGGATTTGTCCCAAAGCCCTGAAGCTACGGTTCAGATCGTTTTACCCTTCGATGCCATTGCTTTGCAGGAGCTGACTTTCGAGATTGAAAGCGAAAAAAGCAGTGTTGGCAATGATGGCGCTGAGCGAATGGAAGTTTTAACTTCCACCGATCTCGAGACGCGAAGCAGTGATGGCGGTCTTTTAAGTGCACTAGCCAGTGGAAGCGGACTGGACACAAAACCCTGTGCGTTATGTGGAGCTGCGGGTATCGGAATGCAGGGGCTTGATCCATCATACACTGAGATCACAGTGGATGGTTTGCCGGTGCTTTCCGGACTTGGGGCGATGTATGGTCTTGATGGCATCTCTGTATCGGATTTGTCCCAGGTTGAGATCAGCAAAGGAGGCAGCCGTGGGGATGGTGGGTCTGCTGCGATGGGTGGGGCGGTTAACCTGGTCACGACTACCACAAACAGTGACCTTAAAATTCTGCCAAACGGATCTGTCTCACTGATGGCTGGTGAAACAGGACGGCATCGTCTGAGCGGTGAGATCAATGTTGACGGTGGTGGTTCACCCTTACGCTTGTCTGGATCGTATGCTTCTGAACCTGATAAGCTGGATAGAAACCACGACGGTTTAACTGATACCCCATCATACCAACGTTTTAACCTCAGCGCGACACAAACTCGTCCGTTTTCTGGTGGTATGCTGTCAGGAAGAGTACGTGCCTATACAGAAAATCGTTTTGCGGGCGAGACCCACTGGACTGAGGATGATCGAGGCAGTGCGTTGGTGTATGGCAGGGATATCAATACGAAACGTTTTGATGCGGGTGGACGTTATGTCTTCCCCGAAACAAGACTTGGGAGGTTTTCAACCGATGCCGCGTATGCTGTCCATGAGCAAGACTCCTATTATGGCAGCACGGAGTATGATGCAAAACAGTTAATCGGAATTGCACGTTTTTCATTTGAACGCGACTGGTCAGGCGAACACAGCTCATTAATACGTGGGCAATATCGGTATGAAGACTACCAGGATAATTTGTCACTTGGTTCGCCAACCGACCGTGTAGATCAGATTCCCGGCTTGCTGGTTCAGCAGGAGTGGAAACCCTCGGTGTTTGTGAACATGCGAGCCAGCCTGCTCAACGAGTATTATGAGGAGGATGGGTATGTGTTGATACCCCGTGCCTCACTCCTTTATTCGCCGACGGATCGCTGGACTTTCATCGCTTCCTCTGGAACCGGATATAGAACTGTTACACTCTTCAGCCTGGATAAAGCAGCTCACGCAGGTTTTGACAACGTAATCATTCCCGGTCAACTCAAAGCTGAGAAATCGCTTGGTGGATCATTCACAACACAGTATCAGGCAGCGAACCTGGAGCGTGCCTTCTCGTTTGATATCACCGGTTTTTACACACGATTCGAGAACAAGGTCATTCTTGGGTTTGCTGATTCGCATTCCGGGGCAGTCTACTATAAAAATGCAACAGATGCTTTCACACGTGGTGGGGAATTCCAGGCTAGCTACGCATTCAATCCGGGATGGAATTTTCGAACAAATGTCGCTTTCACCGACGTTCAGTATGAAGAATCATCTGAATGGCGACGTGAGGAGCTGCGATCTCTATACACAGCCGGTTTTCAGGTGCAGCGCGAATGGCAGTTATCAGGCTGGCGATCAGATGTTCAATTTAACCTGTTTGGACCGCAGGAATTGCCGGAGGATCGTGACCGAGATCAGTCGCCGACATTTGTGACGGTGGATGCGGGAGTGGCGAAATCACTGGGACGTTATACTGTCCGTCTGCAACTCGAGAATCTCACCGATTATGTTCAACCCGATCCTGTGCTGGTTGCGGATGAAGTGAGTGGGAAACGTGTTGACGCTGCGATGATCTATGGGCCGCAACTTGGCAGGACAGTTTTAGTAACCATATCTGCTGATTTTGGCAGTAATAACTAAGGAAAAATTATCATGAAGACGAAATATATTATCATTCTGCTTGTAATCTTGTCCCTGTTTGGAGTTCAGCTTGAAACTGCATTTGCATCCGAAAAAGTTGCCTTGCCAATAGGTAAGCAGGAAGTCGAAGAGGGAAATACCTGGATGACTCTGGAAGATGACGCAAAGCACTTCACCTGTCCGGTTTGCGACATGCACCATACACTCGAAGAAGCAAAAGCCTCCACAGTGGTTGAGGGTAAAAAGTATTTTCTCTGCCATCCTGCTGAACAGGCGAAACTGCGTGCAGGTGCATCGGTTTACCTCGGCGATCATTTCTTCGTTCCGGGCAACCTCTACAGCCGAACACACGACGGCGCAACCTTCAAAGACCCTGTCAATGGCGAAATCGCAGCACTAAACGCTTCTACCATATTCCTGTCAATGGGGCACGTACGTTACTTTTTTACTTCAGAAAACACTAAGCAGCAGTATGAGCAGGAACACGTAAAAACTTCAGAATAGTCAATAAGCAGTATACTGTGACGTCCTCTCAAAATCTTGGGAGGACATTTTTTTACTCAGAAATGTCGCGTTCAGAAGAATCTCAACCACATTCTCAGGTTCCTCGCTGTTTCTTATGGGTAATAACTTGGGAATCTGAATGGACGTCATTGCGAACGCAGTGAAGCAATCTAGCTTTAGGTCAGCATTAGATTGCCGCGTCACTATGTTCCTCGCAATGACTATGTTAACACTCCTAATTCTCTACCCACACAAAATAGCGAAGAGCCCATTCTCACTACAAATCTGATTGTATTTCATTGGATGAAACTTGCGAACAGTGTGATTGAGTTGTACTTTTTAATAATTTTTGAGTTTGCTGGTTTGATTGATTGTACATCAAATTGATGTCTTTGTCCTCATGGAGGGGGTATGAGATCAGTAATTCCACTTTGTTTTTCAATATTATTACTGTTGGAAGTCGTGCCTGAATGTTTAGCCATCGATTGGAGTTGGGAAGAAGTTCACCCGCAGTGGAAGGTGTGCAGACAGGATTCATTTATTACAGGGACGAGATATGTTGTCCGTATATTGAATGAGCCTAATCCTCGATTTCTTCTTCCCCAAAGGTATTATCCTGAAAACAGGGGACTCCACATGGTGCGAGCTACAAGGGACGACAAAGGCATCAAATGGATAAGAGAGATAATCCCAATTATTGAAGAGCCTCAAACTGAATATGAATACTTCTGGGGTAAAGAAAACTATCTGTTTCAAACACTACTGTTAACTGACAGTATTCCAGAAATACACACCTACTCTTTTGACTTGCTGGATGAAAAGGCTCAGTGGGAAACAATAGACAGTTTAACACTTTCCCTGGAACACTTAGCGCCTGATCTGATTAAAAGAATACTGTTGGAAGATGTAAATCAGGATGGTTTATTTGACATTATCCTTTTAGTGCGGCGTCCGAACTCCCACTACGGGGTAGATATTCTACTTCGTGAAGGAGAAGGCTGGTTAAGAAAAATGTGTCCTGATTTTCCATTCAACGAGGACTTCTCGGGACAATATCCTTCGGGAATAGGAATGGTTGATTTTGAACACGATGGTCTACGTGAAATACTGGTGACTTTCGGATTTCGCAGTACTCAGGTCAAACATTATGAGACAGACATTTATTGTGTTTCAGATCTGACCTTCAATCCCATTGTTCACAAAGTAATATGGGCTGATCATGTTGAAAGTATCGCATATTTTGCATCTATTCCTGCAGATTCTGGAAGTAAGTTAGAGTATTATGCGAGGGATAGTAATACATTCAGTGAGTGGAATTTGTATAGAGATGAAGAAAATAGTTATGTAATTGAACGCATAAGATCATTCACTTTTCCAGGTCGATTATCGGCAATTTACCATAGTAATGGTTTACTTCCAGACAGTTTCATGACCTACACGATTAACTATTCTAGATATGATTCTAAGTATTATGATTATTATAATCATATTTATACCTGGAAAATCAGTCCTGATTCAATCGGCTACACAAAATTAAAATATATTGGAACGATTCCTGATCTATTCCCAGTTTATATGAATTTCGTAGGTATTGATGAACTCGGGCGAGAACTTTACGAAGTACAGGGGTATTATTCGATGGCAGGAATCTATTCATTCGAATTTCGCAGATTGTGGTACAAAGAGCTAATATATTTGTCTTCTGAAGATAATATTGAGCTTAGCTACGGTCAGTTTATTCCAGGCGGCAAATTTGAAGGTGTAGGATATCTCGCAGGACGAGGAACGGCTGTTTATGAATGGAATGACTCAGGATGGGACAGCGTTCGGACTTTTGATTGCCTTGAACAAGACGGGTGTAAGTTTATACTCGATTGTGATGGTGATGGTTTGCTGGATATATTGAGTTATGGACCTGTATATTTAACTAGAATATTACCTTCGGGGGAATATATATTCGAGAAAGTTAAACCATTTGTAGATATTGAAGATTTTAATAGAATCGAGGATATCCTATGGACAGACTGGGATAACGATTCTGATATTGACATTTATGATTACAGGACAAACAGCATATACGTAAACCAGGTCACAGGAACTCCAAAACAGACTAATCCATTTCCCCAGCAATTCAGCCTGGTTTCACTCTACCCCAATCCATTCAACTCTACCTTAACATTTGAGTACGTGTCTACCTTACCTCTTACTTACTCGATCTACAATATAATCGGTCAGCAAGTAGCTTCACCAATAACACTCCCTCAACTATTAACTCCAAAAGGAGTAAGTATTCCATTTGAATCTCAACCCTCAGGAGTCTACTTCCTCCGTCTTGAGGCAAATGGTGAGTCACATGAACAGAAAATTATACTGCAGAAATAGCATGCTTCAGAAAATCTATCTCACGCATTTTTCGGTGGGTGATCCAAAGCTTCATTCGGCTATCCTGTGACTGCAATGTTAATTTTGGATGGGATGACTTTGCTGTAGGGCTTAATGGGTCGCTACTCTCCAGAGTGGAAGGTAATCCACTAGAAACATACGAATATGTCACTGTGTAGTTATTCCTCCTCCATCCCATTGAATATATCACTCAAACCCGAGACAGAGCATGGTGTCATCTGTTTATTGCCATTCTGGAGGATTGCGCTCCAATAACTTAAAACCAGAACCGCATCTACCCGAAATTATCCCCTTTATCAGATACCAAAATTTTGTATATTAAAGGTTCGACCGTAATACTGAATGCAAAGAGGAACATTGTAGTGCAGGGAAATAATTTACTGGAACGATTTAAGCAAGGGGATCGTCGCGCACTGGCAAGATTGCTGTCGATGGTGGAAAACCGCGATGTTACAATCCCTGATCTGATTGATACCCTCTACCCAAACACAGGAAAAGCCTGGCGACTTGGGTTCACCGGGCCTCCCGGTGCGGGGAAAAGCACACTGGTCAACCAGTTGGTGAAGGCATACCGAAAAGTTGAGAAAAAGGTTGGTGTGATTGCATTCGACCCAACCTCGCCCTTTACAGGCGGTGCGTTACTGGGGGATCGTGTACGGATGGAGCAGATCACCCTCGACCCTGAGGTCTTTATACGGAGTATGGCAACTCGTGGCTCAATGGGTGGACTGGCGGTGGGAGTTGATGAAGCCTGTGATCTGATGGATGCGTTCGGGAAAGATCGTGTGCTCATTGAAACTGTAGGTGTCGGGCAGTCTGAACTTGAAGTTGCACATTCTGCAGATACAACCATCGTTGTACTGGTGCCGCAATCCGGTGATGCGATTCAGGCGATGAAGGCTGGGTTGATGGAAATTGGCGATATATTTGTCCTGAATAAATCAGACCGTGATGGTGCGGATCGAGCCTATCGTGAGCTGACAAGTGTTCTGCACATGAAGGAAGCGGTTGATGGTTGGTATCCACCTGTTATACAGACAGTTGCAGAGCAGAACAAGGGTGTGGATGAGTTGCTTGACACGATACAGGATCACTACACTCATTTAACAGAGAATGGGATTCTGGAGAAACGTCGCCAGGAACGTATCGCTTCCAAGATCAGACGTTTGGTTGAAGACAGTTTGCAACGGCGTTTGTGGGTGGGAGATAGAGAAGAGCGACGTAAATCAGGACTTTCAGGTGCAAGGAGTCCGTATGAAGTAGCGCAGGCGCTACTCGATAATTTTTACCAGGAGATGAATAATGGCGAATGATAAACTCAAGTCAAATGGTCATGGGACTAACGGCAATAAATCCAATACTGAAGATAGAAAACGGTGGGAAGAGGAGACCTATAAACCGAAGGCTAGATATCGTAAGGATAACGTACTCTTTACGACAGTTTCTTCTGCTGAAGTTCCTCACATTGTAGGTCCGGAGTATTTTGAACAGACCGGCTGGAACTATAAAGAAAAGCTGGGCTGGCCCGGTGAGTATCCTTATGTACGTGGGGTTCACCCAACCATGTACCGCGGCAAATTGTGGACAATGCGTCAATTTGCAGGATTCGGTACACCTGAAGAGACCAATGAACGCTATAAATACCTTTTACGTAATGGTCAGACCGGGCTAAGTGTAGCTTTTGATTTGCCGACACTGATGGGAAGGGATAGTGATGATCCCATAAGTGAGGGTGAGGTCGGGATGTGTGGAGTATCTGTAAGCAGTCGTGAGGATATGGACACGCTGTTTGACGGTATTCCCATGGATGAAGTGACTACCTCAATGACGATCAATGGACCCGCTGCGATTATCTGGGCGTTTTTCATTGCGACCGCAGAACGTAAAGGAATCAGCCGCGATAAACTCGGTGGCACACTTCAGAATGATATCCTGAAGGAGTTCATCGCCCAGAAGGAATTTATTTTCCCACCGGAGCCGAGTGTCAAACTGGTGGTTGATACCATCGAATATGCGACAAAAGAGATGCCACTTTGGAATTCCGTCTCGATCAGTGGCTATCACATACGTGAAGCAGGTTCGACCGCTGCACAGGAGCTGGCATTTACACTGATGGACGGGTTTACATATACCGAAGAGACGATGAAACGTGGGCTGCCAGTTGATACATTCGCGCCTCGTCTTTCTCATTTCTTTAACAGCCATATCGATTTCTTCGAGGAGATTGGCAAATTCCGCGCAGCAAAACGGATCTATTCGAGACGAATGCGGGAACGTTACGGTGCGGAGATGGAACGCTCATGGCTACTTCGATTCCATACACAGACAGCAGGGTGCAGTTTAACCGCACAACAACCTGAGAATAATATCGTTCGTACCGCTCTGGAAGCGTTGGCAGGTGTTTTAGGCGGAACACAATCGTTGCATACCAATTCCATGGACGAAACGCTTTCCCTTCCAACCGAAAAAGCAGTCACCATTGCGCTGCGCACGCAGCAGATTATCGGTTATGAATCTGGTGTTGCGAATGTCATGGACCCACTGGGTGGCAGCTATTATGTCGAATGGATGACAGATAAACTGGAAAAAGAAGCCGAAGATTATATCAGACAGATTGAGGATATGGGTGGGGTTGTCGCTGGTATTGAGAATGGTTATTTCCAGAAAGAGATCGCACGTGCGGCATACCGTCACCAGAAGGAGCTGGATGCCAACGAGCGGATCATTGTTGGAGTGAATAAGTTTGTTGATCCAGATGAGAAAATTGCGATTGATACTCTGAAAATTAATCCCGAAACAGAACAACGGCAGAGACAAAAACTCAAGGATTTACGTAGCCGTCGTGATAGTGCGAAGGTTGAAAGTACGATGAAGGCATTGCAGACTGCATGCGAAAACGATGAAAATGTGATGCCATACCTGGTTGATTGTGCGCATGCTGATGTGACCCTGGGTGAGATGGTTAATCTGATGGAGAAAGTATACGGGACCTATGTGGAAACAAGCTATTTCTAAGTAAATCAGCAATAAATAGATATTTAGTTTTGAGGCAGACAATGAGTCTGCCTCTTGCTTTGATTCTAAAATATCGAGATAGTTCTGCTCGAAAACTTACTGTTTCAACTCAGGTTTAATTGAAGGTCAGAATAATTGTGCTCTAAGCAAGCCAGGAAACTTTATAAATCAAGTGTAGCAGAATACTGAATCAATCTTGTTTGATGACTATCAAATACCTTACATTCTAAGGTTATTGCAGGACGGTTCACTTCTGTACTGATAAAGAATTCTGCTATCTGACAAAAGACTGAGGATTTGATGTAACGCAAACTATTGGACTTTCGAATGGCATCTTCAGCGGGGAAACATCGAGGGGAAAGTGTCTCTGGAAAACAGGACAAGAGTGTCGATTTTTCAAGAAAAGGATTCCCTGCTTCGCTGTTAGAGAATCCAATGTTCAAAAACTCTTTCAATAACTCACCATTCCCAAAATTGTTAACCGATTGCTCTGATTCCTTCCATATTCTCGCTATAAATTCGGTATTAAACTCTTTGCTCAAAGGAGTTGAAATCTCATTTGAAAACCTCACTCTACCAGAACTCATTCCTCTGCCAGATCATTGGAATCTCGACCAGGTGGTGCGTACCGGATCGGTCTTTCATAGCACAATCCCAAACCTGAAAGGTCGCTTGGCTACGATCACAGTAGAATTTGTTTCAGATGCTGATGAATCAATGCTCCTTTTTACGATCCTCCTTGACGACAGGAAGAGTTTACGGGAACCTGAGGGATTTGCTGACACTCACCTGGTACGGGAATTTATAGCATCAAGCCAAGACGCCATATTGTACTTTAGAGTGAAGCCTGAAATTCAACTCTCCACCATTTCCGACTCAATCATACGTGAATTGTTCAATAACGTAAAAATGCTAACCGCCAATGAGAAGGCACAGGATCTGTACGGTTTCTCTGAAAATTCAACTTCTGATTCAAATTTCCGTGATACTATATTACATCATCACCCCAATCCTGAGCGACTGATTCAATCCTTTTTGAAAAAGGGTGGTCGTCTCGATCACGTTGAGTTGAAAGCAAAAAATTCCACTGGCACCTACTATTTACTCACTTCCATGATCGGTGAAGTCAAGTCTGAAAAATTAACCGGCATCTGGTTGATCCAACAGGATATTACCGCCCATAAACGGTCAGTTGCATTGATGCGTGCAACTCAATCACGTCTTCAATCTATCCTCGATAATGCAAGCGATGCGATCATCAGCATTGACAACGATGACACGATATTATTGTTCAACAACCGTGCGGAAAAAATCTTCGGCGTTGAGGCAAAGGATGTACTTGGGGAACATATTCGTAAAATTTTGCCAGAAGGAGACTATAATACTCCGCGTGAGAACCTGCGTAGTAGAAAAGTTTCAAACAGGGAGAACGATGAAAGGCAGATTCTATACGGACTACGCAGAAACGGTGAAGAATTTCCGGTAGAAGCAAACTTCTCAATGCACAACTTTGACAATCGTGAGATTTTTACCGCTGTATTACGTGATATCAGTGATATCGAAAGATCAGAAAGATTGCAGACAGTACTTTTCCGAATAGCTGAATCATCTACTGATTCCACTGACCTGGAAGACCTCCTGGCGTTAATCCATGAGGGACTGAGTTCGCTGATAGATACTACGAACATCTTCATTGCTCTGTACAATGAAAATAGCGATACCTACACCTTCCCATATTATGTAGATGAAGAAGACACTGATTTTGATACCAGCGTATCTCATGAGCTTAAAAAGAGTCTGACTGATTATGTTCGTCGCATTGGCAAACCACTCCTCGCCAACGACGAGTTAATCCAGCAGTTACTGAAGAATGGTGATATTGAGCTGATCGGATCCTATTCTCCCAGTTGGATGGCAGTACCCTTAAATACTCCAAACGGTACTATCGGAGTCATGGTTGTTCAGAGTTATCAAAAGTCGAAGTTATATAAACTTCATGATTTGAGTGTGATGAATTTTGTCTCAGGTCAGATCGCGCTTTCCATTGAAAGAAAACGTGATCAGGATGCATTGAGAGCATCAAAGGAACGTTACGAAACACTCTTCACCCAATCGCCGGTTGGTGTCATTATCTATAACAGATATTTGACTATTGAGGATGTAAATGTTCGCCAGGCCACCATCATGAATGCGACGGTTTCTGATGTAATCGGATATGATCTTCACAAACTCAACGATCAAAGAATTGTAGATACTCTGAGCGTCGTATTTAAGGGGGAAAGCTCAACATTCGAGGGCTCCTATTTCGATTCAGAAAAGGGATTTGATCTCTGGTTATCGATATATGTAACACCTCTCTTTGACTCTGAGGGTGAAATCATCGGTGGGATGGCGGTCACAGACGATTTGACCTACCGTCGTGAGGTGGAGCAACAACTTCGTATCCAAAAGGCGCAGCTTGAAGAGCTGATCGAGAGTGCCCCCGAGGCTATTGTTGTTTTGGATAATGATGGTATTGTCAGTCGTATTAATCAGGAATTTACAAGGATGTTTGGGCATACTGCGGAAGAGGTAACAGGCAAACTAATCAACTCGCTGGTTGTCCCACCTGATCAGAAAGAAGAGAGTATTCGGCTTACAAAACAAGCTTCACTGGGGACCAGGGTAAATGTTGAGACCGTTCGCAAACATAAAGATGGATCACTGATCGATGTAAGTATTTTAGCAACTCCGATTATGAGCGAAGGCAAAAATATCGGCGTTTATGGTATTTATCGTGATATTACCAACCGTAAACGGCATGAACGCCTTCGTTCAGTTATGCATAAGATATCTGAAGCGACAAGTGTTTCGATGGATTTAGGTGATTTGTTGAGGAGCATCCATAGAGAATTATCACTGCTCGTGGATTGTCGGAACAGTTATGTTGCCATTTACGATGAAGACAGGCGTGAATATTACTGTCCATTCATTTTTGATGAAAAAACTGATCTTGAATCTGATCGATATTATTCGCTCGAAGGTTCCTTTACGGATTATGTCCGCAGGAATGGCGAAACGTTGCTGGTGACCCAAGAAATTGAAGAAGAATTCAAGTCACTTGGTGCTGCCAGTTTCTTGGTAACCAGTCCTAAAAGTTGGCTTGGATGCCCTCTCAAAACTTCAAATGAAACCATAGGCGTGTTTGTAGTCCAGAATTATGATGATGAGAATGCGTATTCGTCCTTGGAACGTGAGATTATTGAGTCGATTTCAGGCAACATTGCCCTTGCAATTCACAGGAAACAGTCTGAGGAAGCCCTACAGATTTCTGAGGAAAGATACCGCGCCTTGTTCTATGAATCGCCGGTTGGTGTCGTTTTATTCGATGATAAACTGCACGTACAAACCTACAACGAACGCTTTGCAGAAATTCTTGGTATCCGAGACAATGATTATTTTGGCTTTAACATCAAAGCGCTGGAATTTCCACTAATCCGAAGGAAATTACAACTCACACTAAGAGGAAGCAGTCATCACTTCGACGGTACTTTTGAACGTGAAGATGGGAATAAAATCTGGTTATCCATGAGGTTTACACCCCTGTTTGATGAGTTCGGAAATGTAAAATCCGGCATGGGGGTTATTGAGGATATTACTGAAAGAAAGCAAGTCGAAGCTGCGCTGCGTGAGAGTGATGAACGTATGCGACTCCTGACGGATAATATCGATGCCGTGCTATGGAGCGCAGATATTGAAGCAGAAACCTTCAAGTTTACCTATAAAGTTCTGACTGAAAATATATTCAAGATCAGCGGCTATCAAACTAAAGAATATATGGTACCCGGCAAAAGCCTCTGGATGGATTTGATTCACCCAGATGATCTTTCTCAATTCCTTGATGCCGAAAACAGGATGTTAGAAGGGGAAAGTGTCTCGGCAACCTATCGAATTTTCCGTAAGGATGGCAAAATTCGCTGGTTGTACGACATCATGACCCCGGTGGTTGATGACAAAGGCAATGTAACTGTAGTAAATGGATTGACTTTCGACCAGACAGAACGAATCGAAAGCGAAAAAGCGCTTGCAGAGGAAAAAGAACGGCTTGCTGTAACACTCAGATCAATCGGGGATGCTGTAATCAGTACTGATACAGAAGGCAGGATTTCCCTGATGAACCCCATCGCGGAACGGATGACAGGCTGGAAGCTGGAGGAGGCTAATGGCAAACTGCTTGCGCAAGTGTTCCTCCTAAAAGATGAACGCACTGGACAACCTGTGGAAAATCCGGTTGATATGGTATTAAAAACCAGTGCTGTGGTCGATTTTACTTACCATCGCATACTACTCACACGTGAGGGAGAACGTATTCACATTGCCAGTAGTGCTTCGCCGATAAGAGACCGTGAGTCAAATATAATCGGTGTTGTTTTGGTCTTCCGTGATATCTCAGAGCAACGTGAGATGGAGCAGGAACTGGTAAAAGCGCAAAAACTGGAATCACTGAGCGTTCTGGCAGGTGGCATTGCGCACGATTTCAACAACATCCTCGCCGCAATTCTTGGTAATATCTCGTTGACAAAACTATATGTGAAAGATCAGGAGAAACCCAGCGCACGTTTGGAAGAAGCTGAAAAGGCAACAATTCGTGCGAAAGATTTAACACAACAACTTCTCACCTTCTCGAAAGGTGGTGCACCTGTAAGAAGGACAGCTTCTATCCGTGATATTATTAAAGATTCAACCATGTTTGCACTTACCGGCTCAAATGTGTCACATGACATACAGATTGCGAAAAATTTATATCCTGTGGATGTTGATGAAGGTCAGATCAGCCAGGTTTTGCATAACATGGTTTTGAATGCCGATCAGGCAATGCCGGATGGCGGTGTGCTGAAGGTTTATGCCAATAATTACAAACTAACACCGTCCGATGCCTTACCGCTTCCCCCAGGTGATTATGTAGAGATTACTATTTCTGATCAGGGTATAGGTATCCCAAGGGATAGTGTCCATCGAATCTTTGATCCCTATTTTACGACAAAAACTGCGGGTAGTGGGTTGGGGTTAGCTTCTTCATTTTCGATTGTCAGTCATCATGATGGTCATATCAAGGTGGAATCTGAGCCGGGTAGGGGGACTGACTTCATTATTTATCTGCCCGCATCGAAAGATGAGATAACTCAACGTGATAGCACTTCACCAAAATTGAGCTTCGGTTCAGGTAAAATACTCATCATGGATGATGAGGAGAGCGTACGTGATATTGCAACGGAGATATTGAATTATCTCGGCTACAAAACTGTGGCTGTTGAACATGGCGAAGCGGCGTTACTTGAATATCGCGATGCAAAAGAAAATGATGAACCTTTTGATCTGGTTATCCTGGATTTAACAGTACCAGGTGGGATGGGCGGTCAGGAAACTATCGCCAAATTATGCGAGTTTGATCCTGAAGTTACCGCGATCGTTTCGAGCGGATATTCCAATGCGCCGATCATGGCTGAATATGAGAAGTTTGGATTTGCAGATGTTGTCAGTAAACCATATATGGTTGATGATCTTAGTAAGGTGATAAACCGCTTGCTCAGAAATAATAACGAAGAATCGATCTGACCGAACTTTGTTTAACAGTGTGTGAATTGAGAACTGCGCACCCCTCAAATCTTGTTTCAGAAAGTTCAGCCAAAGACTTTTCCCGCAGGGAGTCTCGTATTGTTGTATTTTCAGCAATAATGTAATTTTTCTGAAATGATTCTCAAGGTTATAATAGTTCTTTCCTGTTGATTGAATTCAGGAAGTTTGTTATTTTCAGGTTATGCGATTGTGCATGAACTGTGATGAAAAAGAGGTTCGTGAGCGCATCTGTTGTATGCATCATTTTAATACCAGGGATAAATTATGGTAGAAACATCCGCTCTAAAAATTCGGGTTCTCATTGCGAAACCAGGTCTGGATGGACATGATCGCGGCGCGAAGGTTTTAGCCGCTGCCTTTCGTGACGCTGGCTTTGAGGTAATTTACACAGGACTCCGTCAAACACCTGAGATGATCGTTGAAGCAGCCTTACAGGAAGATGTTCATGTCGTTGCTCTTTCAATTCTATCCGGTGCACACATGACTCAATTTCCTCGTGTCCTCGCACTCATGAAAGATCGCGGTCTTGATGACGTATTGCTCACGGGTGGTGGAATCATCCCGGAAGAGGATATGGCAAAACTGGAATCACAGGGTGTTGGACGATTGTTTGGACCCGGAACACCTACATCAGCACCAATAAACTATATCCGTGAATGGGTTGCGACGAATCGCAATTAATTCTTACGGATTCACTATAATCCTCGAGGGTTGACTATGTCTGGTCATTCAAAATGGGCGACGATCCGTCGCAAAAAAGAGAAGACCGATGCCGCACGCGGTCGTACATTTACGAAGTTGATCAAAGAAATTAGTGTTGCTGCGCGTATGGGTGGTGGAGATGTTGAGACGAACCCTCGTTTACGAGTTGCAGTTGCTGCAGCAAAATCGGCAAATATGCCGGCAGACAACATTACTCGAGCGATTAAAAAAGGTACTGGTGAATTACCAGGAACAGTCTATGACGAGGTAACCTACGAAGGTTACGGTCCTGGTGGATGCGCTATTCTTATTGATGCGTTGACAGACAATAAAAATCGTACCCTCGCTGAGGTTCGTCACTTGTTTTCCAAATATGGTGGCAATCTGGCGGACAACAACGCTGTCGCCTATCTCTTTGAACGTAAGGCAGTAATCGAACTCGAACCGGGTGACAAAACCGAGGATGAGATCATGGAGCTTGCCCTGGAAGCTGGGGCGGAGGATGTAGTAGGCGATGAAGAAGGGGCATTCACGATTACTGGTGAACCCAATGACTTGGATGATATCAGACAGGCACTTGAAGATGCTGGCAATACCATACGGTCTGCGGAAGTTTCCATGGTCCCACAAACTACGGTGGAAGTTGAGGAAAAGTATGTAGGAACGCTTCTCAAGCTGATGGATTTATTCGATGAGAATGATGATGTTCAGAAGGTCTACTCAAACTTCGATATCGATCCGAGCTTGATTTCAGACGATGAGTAGATAATATGAAATAATAGAATTTCAGACTTTAACACCAGTTCAATAGTGGATTGGTGTTTTTTTGTAGTTTTCTTTGAAGATTGTTTTTTAGAATAATTGATTTGGAAGGTATTGTGGTTCACTGAGATTATGTCTGTTGTTGGAATCGTCCAGTGACCCAGTTTTAGAATCGCGACAAACTGGGTCAGACTTTAAAATAAAAGGTTCTTCGCTGTTTCTTAGGGGGTAGGGCTTCTGATCGGACGTCATTGCGAACGCAGTGAAGCAATCTCGCTTTAGGTCAGCATGAGATTGCCGCGTCACTACGTTCCTCGCAATGACGATGTTTACACTCCTAATTCTCTACCCACACAAAATAGCGAATAGCCAAATAAAAACGGTGTAAATACTTTTGTATTGAACGAGTCAGGACGTATATTTTATCATGATTGTCAGGATGATCAGGATGATCACGCTGAAATGAACCATTCTAAGCGGTTGGTTAATGGAACATAAGACAACATACCTTCCTCAACTCCAAATGCAATTTCCAGGGCTACTGCCATGCTTGATTTTCTCTGAGGTATTATAATGAGAAAATGGATGATTCTTTGCGCAACAGTCTTCCAATTATTCTATACCTCAAATCTTCATTCAGCGATTTTATTCATTCCTGAGGTTTACAATTCAATTGAAGATGCGATCACGAATTCTTCTGAAGGCGATACATTATTACTCGCAGATGGGGAATATAACGAAGCTGTTGTATTTCCTGACCATGGACTAACCCTTGCAAGTCATTATTTGCTCGATCGGGACTCCGTTCATATAGCAAATACCACCATGAGTGCTCCATTCAATTCACAAGCAATTTTATCTCGTTCAGCTAATACTTTTTCTGTAACTGGAATTACCTTCAGCGGATGCAACACAAGTGGTGGAGAAATAACCGATCTAGGAGGTGCATTACATTTCAGAGGTGACTTATATCTCACACATTGTGTCATAGAGAATTGTAGTTCAAGTAAAGGAGGGGCGTTATATAAGGACAATGGATACCTGGAAATAGAAAATTGTGAGTTTATAAACAATAGTGCATCATCTCAGGGTGGTGCGATATTGATCAATGCTATTTCAGCCTTAATCAGGAACAGCTATTTTTCACGCAATGACTGTGAGCGATATGGTGGGGCAGTATACTTCGTTAGTTCAGGTGGGGAAATTCAAGACTGTAAATTTTATTCCAACACAAGTGGGTATGGGGGTGCTGGGATAATGGCGCTGCTTGGAGCGAATTTGAGAATAACCTACACGGAGTTCCTTGATAATGTTTCCGGTGAAGGTACTGCGATATATGTCAATTCAAACGAAAGTAATATCATCCAGAATTGTTGTTTCAAAGGAAATATCGCGGAATGGGCTCCAGAACAAGCACGAGGTGGAGTTGGTGCTGCCATTGAGGCGACACACACCAGTTGCACGACTTCATCTAATTTGATTGAGGGAAATACTGCCGAAATGAATGCAGCGGGATTTATGTTTATCTGCACTGCATTTGTTACTGGAAACATCTTCAGGGAAAATATCGGACATAATGATATTGTCTTTTCCATCTACGATCCAGATGAAATTTCGTACGTTCAGGGTTATGGAAATTTATTCCTGAACAATTATAATTGTGAACATGAGCAATTTTACTATGGTGTAGTTCGCACTCGAAATACAAGTTCAGTCTGGAGGCATAATGATTTTATGGGAAATACCTTTTCTTCGGCTTCTGCCTGGCCACCAAACAATCTCGATTCACTGGTTGTTGAGGATAATTTTTGGGGTCACCGTAGTGGTCCATATCATGAGCAAGTGAATCCTGAAGGACAAGGGGATACTGTTCTAGTGCATACACCGTTACAGCAATGGTCAGAAACCCCATTCACAGATTTTCAGCGTCCAACCAGTTTTTCACTTCGTTCACCTCCCAATGGATTCACCACCCACCTTCCTGTATCATTCGAGTGGAACGAGTCCACCGATCCAAATAGAGACGATAGTCTGCGATATTGGCTGGAGATTTCCACCGATACTAATTTTGCGCCTGATGTCACACGTCGATGGAAACTGGGTACTACTACTCACCAGGCGAATCTTGTGTTGCCACCAGCGACATATTATTGGCGTGTGAAATGTCTGGATCCAGTGTGGTTGGAACGTTTCAGCAATGAAACTCGGGGTTTTGAGGTGACAAGTGATCCCGCGCATCCTGCTCCTTTTGACCTGCTAAGCCCTGAAAATGGAACATATTTGAATGATTCTCTGATCACTTTTGCGTGGTCAGCTTCGAGTATCCCATTCGAGCAGGGAGAGGTGTATAATACGTTATTTTTGACTGGCGTTGATGAGCAACAGGTATTGCGTCATCCTGTCGGCAGTGATACCACCATTACTCTCGCCATCCCGCAGTGGGAGACCATGCTCTCATGGTATGTCGCCGCGGTCAATGATTCTGCTGATACTACATGGTCAAATCAGCTCTGGTCGTTTTATGCAACAGACGTTGAGGAAGAAACCCATGATCGCACTACTTTGCCCGAAACCTTTTCTATTGTTTCCATTCATCCCAATCCGTTCAACAGTTCTGTAACTGTTAGAATCGCAGTACCACGATCAGGTGACGTTGAATATCATGTGGTTGATTTGCTGGGTAGAGTTGTAGTGGAAAGTTCTGTGATCCCTGTTTCCAAAGGGATTCAGGAGTTGAACCTGGCTATCCACGGCGCGACTGGTACCTATTATTTGATCCTGACCAGCCCGGAAGGAATAATCAGCCGTCATAGATTAATACTGGTGAAGTGATACAGCAGTATTAATAGCCTCCTATTTTGAGCAAAATTATCACAACCTTTAATTTGAATATACTGTCCCATCAGTTAAGTATCTTCTCTGAAATATTAAACTATGACTTTGGACTTTTAGTCTCAAAATATACATCCACAAGGTAACTTACCTACCTATATGTCTGCGAATGCTGTCAAAATACCACGAGTAAAATTAAACATAAGAGAAACGCATAATACTGCTAAATGATGCTGAATAAGTCATATAATTACTAACACAAGGACAGAGAATATCAAATAATACGCGGTGAGGACTTGACTTTTGTTCACGAGGGGGTAGGTTATTACACTCGGAGGTTAGAAATTGAGAATCTTACACATTGCTCATTCTGATCAAATTGCATTGCTCATTAACTCAAGAAAAGCGTTTTATAACCATAGGAAGGGGGGAAAATGCATATCAAATTAATAGGGAATCTTGTTTTATCATTTTGCCTGATATTTGTCTTAATGATAAATGCAAGCTACTCGTTGACAATAAGAGATTCGTTGCTTCCAGGTTCAGTGGCATTTCATGATGTGAGTGTTGCTACTGCAGATACGACTCGAGTAGATCAATCTATAGATTCCTCTGATGTTTACCCTGTCGTTGGAGCAATATATAGAGCGAATACTTGGATTGAAGCTGATGAACTTGATGATCAAGCGGAACTTGAGCTTGAACAAACACAATCTTTCATATCAGATGATTGGATTGTTATATTCAATGATACATCAACACTTTGGTATCATGTAGAAACTGGCAATGTAGAGGGAAGAACTCATTTTGAGACAGAAATAGAGTAAAAGTAAAGTACTTAAATCTGCTCTCAAATAATATCGAACCTCCGAGTTCTTCTAATTTTGATGGAGGGGGAAATGAAGATTAGAATATTTCTGATTTGCAATACGATTTGTTTGCTGAACCCTTATCTGTGTTTTTCATCTATTTTGCAGGTTCCGGCAGTATTTCCCACAATACAATCAGCAGTTGATAATTCGGAACCAGGTGATACTGTTTTACTCTCCGAAGGAATTTATACCGAGCATGTAGAAGTAACTGAACATAGCTTGACAATTGGTGGTAACTTCATTTTGACGGAAGACACATCCCAGATTTCAGTCACAAGGTGGCGTGGAGCTGAAGATTTATCAGCTTTGCACTATTACTTGACAAATCTTAACAGAATACGAATCATAGGTATTCAATTTGAAAACTGTAATAGAGAACAAAATCGTGAGACACCCTTTGGAGGAGCTATCAGTTCATATGGAGGTACAAGTATCGCACATCTGGAATACTGCAAATTTATTAACAACCGCAGTTATATCGGAGGGGGTGCCAATCTATATGGCAACTATGTTCTGGTTTCAAATTGTCATTTTTACAATAATTATTCTGGCTATGTTGGTGGGGCATTGCAGGTTGTATGTTCAAATCTTGTATTGAAGGAAAATACATTTATTTCCAACACATCAGAATGGAATGCAGGAGGCTGCCAAATTTGGTCCGTTGCAGAAGTTGAAGTGGGTAATAACCTTTTTATTCAAAATACATCGTTGCATGACGGGGGAGCGATGGATATTTATCAATGTGGGAATGTTAATTTACTGTACAATGATATTAAGTCGAATATTAGTGGGAGAGGAGGGGGGGTTACTATTGTTTCAGCTGAAAGTTTAGTCGTAAGGTCGAATCGATTTAGTGAAAATTACGCTACGACTGGAATTAATGACGATCAAATGGGTGCTGCGGGAGGACTTAGTCTTTCCGTCCCAGGTCACCTTTCCAGGATAGAACAAAATCTATTTCTAAATAATACTTCTGATAGAACTAGTGCTGCTATTAAATTATATTCAAATTCAACCATTAGGAATAATATATTTAAAGGTAATGTTGGGGGTGGAAGTATCCTCTATACAAACAGGTTGAATGATATTCGACCAAGTGTATCAGGGTTTGGAAATCTGTTTATAAATAATCAAATTGCAGAGGGACAGTACTGCTGTGCTCGAACTGGCACCGAAACCACACTGGTGCTGAGAGCGAATGACTTTATTTCAAATGGTCGAGCTGCAGGGAAGTCACCTGGTGAGAGTGAGCTTTCGGTTGAGAATAACTACTGGGGGGACGAAACGGGTCCTTACCATCAAATAATTAATCCAGAGGGTTTAGGAGATACAGTTTTAGTAAATACAGCTTTAGAAAATTGGTCTACGGAACCCTTCACAAATTTTCAAGCTCCAGGTGATTTTTCAATATTGCAGCCTGAGGATGGATCGATTATGCTTTGTCCTGTTGATTTTCAATGGGAGGAAACCAATGATACTAACGAAGGCGATAGCCTGCGATATTGGCTGGAAATCTCCACTGATCCTGAGTTTGATCCCGATGTAACTCGTAAATGGAAATTGGGAACTACCGATCATCTGGATAACCTTGACCTGGAGACAGGCGTGTATTACTGGCGGGTGCGTTGCCTCGATCCCTTATGGCTGGAAACACTCAGCCGTGAAACCTGGCACTTTGAGGTAACTGAGGCACCTACTCGTCCCGATCCACCCACCCTATTCAACCTGCTGGCACCGGAAGATGGAGTCACTCTAAACGACTCTTCAGTTCGTTTCGCCTGGGAACAGTCAATCATCCCCAATGAGCTGGGTGAAGTCTCCTACACTCTGATTCTCAATGGCGGCGAAGAGTTGGAAGAGTTCTGGATGTATGACACTCATTCCGATACCATCGCCGAAATTACCGTGCCAGGCTGGGAATCTCTTTCCGTCTGGTATGTTGCCGCGGTCAATGATTCTGCCGATTCTACATGGTCAAATCAGCTCTGGTCGTTTTATGCAACAGACGTTGAGGAAGAAACCCATGATCGCACTACTTTGCCCAAAACCTTCGCAATTGAATCGATCCATCCACAACCCTTCAACTCATCAGTGATAGTACAATTCGCATTGCCGGAACCGGGGATGATTCAGTGGGAGGTGGTTGATCTGTTAGGTCGTAAAATACTTGACACTTCCAATCGTAGCTTTTACGCAGGTTATCATCAGATTTCAATGGAAATCCCAAACTCATCAGGTACCTATTTTCTACTCTTGACAGGACCAAAAGGAGAAGTGATACGTGATAAACTTGTTCATGTCAGGTGAGCTATGCTGATTCCTGGAATGATTGTCTCCTCTAAAACTTGTAAGTTTTTGTGTTTCTGGATTCTCGACCTAAGGTCAGGTTCTTCGAACTCCCTGCCCGTGGGCAGGTCGCAGTAAAGGTGTACGACGTGGATGGGCGGTTGGTTGCCACGCTACTCGAAGGAATACGTAGCGCAGGTGTGTATTCAGTCCAATTTGACTCTTCTGACCTTTCCAGTGGGATGTATTTCGTACGAAGCGAGTACATGAATCAGGTTAAAACACGAAAGATGCTACTTCTTAAATAAACAGATCACAGAACGAACCTTGACACCGCCGCTTGTGTGCATCACATTAGTGCAAGCGGCGGTTTTCCTACGACTCATTTTGGTGATACGATGAAACTCACCATAGCATCGATTCTTTTTCTCCCGGCTCTTCTCCTCGCGCAGGACAGCCTGAATATGAGCCTGCTTCGTGCTTTTGAAACGTACGATCCACGAGCCACGGACGTTGCAGTATCGGACAATTATGCCTATGTTGCTAATGGCATTGATGGCATATTAGTGGTCGATATTTCCGATTTAGACAACCCCCAGAATATAGGGCAGGTTTGGTTACCGACATCCTGTATTACACTCTTCATTATTGATTCTAATTTATATGTGAACGGGCTTTATGGTGATTTTCCGAACGATGAAGCCGGTTTATATATATTTGATTTAACCGACAGGGAAACACCGGAGCTTATCATGCATTACAATCAACCAACATCCAACCTGTTGCTTGTTGATTCATTGTTATATGCATCTGAAATGCGGAATATTACGATTATGGAAACTAATGATAGGATGCGACCAGACACACTTTCGCAAATTATATTTGAAGATGTTTTTGCACTTTCATTGCACTTGTCTGATACTTTGCTTTATGTGATAGATAATAATAAACTTAAATGTTTTAATGTTGTGAACCCAAGAGAACCGGCAATTCTGGATAGTTTGGATATGCAAAATGATGCGAGCTTCATTACCACAAAGGACTCACTACTGATTACGGCAAACCGTAGGAATGGAATTTCACTGGTGGACATCTCCAACCCTGAAAACCTGACTATGATTCATACCATCGAAGTCCATAATGAAGTCAGGGATATTCAACGATTGAATGAGTATTTTTGCATGGTTGTCAAAAGGTCAGAATTCGATGGCTACCCGGACAGCTTGTATGTCTTCGAAATCGATGACAACTATGATCTTAGTGTCATTACCAGGAAGAACTTCCTTGAGGTCCAGTGGAGCTTTGATCATGACCAGAGAGGCGACACACTGTATGTTGCGGATAAATATCTGAGAATATTTGATATATCCGATATGGAAAACATACGCGATTTAGGATCGACGGAAATGCCACGGATGTTTTTTTCTACAACTATTGTAGATGATATTTACTTTGGTCTCGAGAGACAATATATGTGGTCAATAAACTTGAGAGATCCCGAACTTCCTCAACTGCAGGGAAAAACGTACGTAAATAATAGGGGTTGGCCGTATGATCCTGGTTTTGCACTTGATACGGATAATGAATATCTATGGATGGCATGCTCGGACAGGTATCTTTACAAATCGGAAGTACTTTCTGAAGAACCTTGGTTCTCGATAATCGATTCTATTGCACTATATGAAGGAGATCAAATAACAAGGGTAATACACATTGATCGCGAAACAGATATCCTGTATTATGCGCAAGATGATGAAAAACTCGGCGTTATAGATTTACGCACATATGAGAATAATGAAGTTTACGATATGGGAGAATCCATATCAGATATTTCTCAGTATGAAAACATGCTGTTTGGGGTAACCAGAGTAGGTTCAATTTATATCTTCATCCTTGATGATCCCATGAATCCGACTTATCTAGCAACGATAAATCACGAAAATGAACGGTGGGCTAGTGCCTTGGTAGTTGATGAAAATTCTTTGTACTACAACTATAATGATGGAGTAGCAAAATATGATATTACAAATCCAGTCGAGCCAAGGCTGATTGGTAATTATACACCACCTTATTTTATAGCCACCGATGAACTGCAGATGTACGGTGATTATATTGTTTATAACAATCTATTGACAATCGATTACACATTCATCGTCGACATGACAAGTGACAATCCAGATGACTGGCAGCCGGTAGCCTGGTATGAGGTACCAATCCATTCTTTCAGGACTTTGGAGACGCATGGAAATCTTATCCTGGCGGAGAATTATGTTTTTGAGGTTTTTGAGGATATCAATCCAGTCGAAGAAAACAAAGAGCAAATTACTCTTCCTGCCGAGGTATCCCTTTTCACCTGGCCAAACCCCTTCAATGAAAACGTACAGATTTCGTTCACACTCCCCACCAGAACAGATGTTCGACTTTCTCTTCATAACATCCTCGGCGAAGAAATCGCTGTGATTGTACCGGAAGCACCTTATGAGGCAGGCAGTCACCAAGTTTTCTGGTCGCCCCGGGAAAACAATCCTATTGCGTCTGGAATCTATTTTATAAATCTCGAAACTTCAGAGTCTGTACTTCAAAAGAAAATTCTATACCTCAGGTAGCGTAATAAAGTCATTTTGAATTTTATGATGCATCATACTTCATTTTGGGTTAGGTTTGTGAGATGAATTTTGAGTGAAGTGTGGAGTTTGCCAGTTGCAGCTCTATTCTCTGTTGATCTCTGGAACCATCTCCTGCGTCAGTGCGACGAGGTCAGCATATCTGGAGAGCACTCGCTGCATCACCTCGATGATGGTATCCATCCACCGAACGTCCACCTGTGTTAGCAAGATGACGTCATTAAACTCGATCTGGTCGATCAGCAGATCGGTAACCGTTGGCTCATCTTTTTCACCGAGCAACTCACTGCGATGCTGCAAGACCTTAGCTTCGTAGTAATCGTGAAGAAAACTGGCTGTATCGATTACGGATACCATCGTGCCAATCCTCGAAATCTGACATTGACTGACACCCCATTAGCGGGACATCATGCCTGGCACCCGTGGAATAATCTTGCACCACGAAATGATGCAGGATTATTCGAGTATTAATGCCATACTGAGTTTTGGAATGATTGTCTCATGCCAATCTGCTATATGTTTGTGTGGTCCGGATTGCCGTATTCCAATTAGTCCTGAAATCAAT
>JAIOHU010000175.1 GCA_019912845.1 bacterium | reverse complement strand
GGCATCCAGGAAGATATTGATATTATTGGTTTTGCAAATTCAACACATATCTAATATTCTAGAAACATCTAAATTTTTAATACTCACACAGACTGTGAAACACGCACTAATCTATTACGGGTAAAAAATAATGCACCCGATCAAATCCAATGCAGGCTCAATAGATTCTCATTGCGAGAACTTCGAGAGTCATCGTGTTGGATTTTTTTGTCTGCTTTCTATTCTGTTTATTTTTAACAGTGCAATGGCTGCCAACCAGACATTCATCTCCGATCCCGCTCCCAGGAATCTTTTCCTCATGTGGACACCAGACCAGTGGGCGTATATGGTTCACCATCCCGAATTGATGCAACGGGAATATGACCGACTCAACCGTCTGAATGCATCTTCCATGCAGAATGCAACCATCAACGAACTCCGCTTAATGCGCGATTTTGAGAAGGACATGCAGAAGGTTGGCGTGTTCGCTGAATTTCCCATGTCTGCGTATGAGGAGGACGGATCCAATATTATCGCACAACGGTTCACAACGAGCTTACGCTCTTTCAACTGTTACCGTTACTCCCTAAATGAATTGATGAATGGATATGTCAAATCGAATTCACCAGCAAAATTTGATACAAGCGATATAGGCGAATTGCGAGAGAAATATCTTTATCCAATTATTGATGGTATACAGGACGAATTTCTGCAGAGTCGTGCTCTGGCGGGTTACCACGTTGCGCATGAGTCATGGGGCGTGCGGAAACATTTTACACTTGAACAGGATCAACTTACGATTTCTTTGACTCAAGATATCATCAATCGTATACGAGAACGGGATAAAGTTCGCCCTATCATGATTGTGCACAATCATGATGCAATGATAAAGGCAAATGCTAACCTGGACACCACTTTTTCTCTGGGTTTACTATCCGAAAAACGGTTAAATGGTTGGACGGTTTACAATACATTTAATTACCCATTGCATACAAGACCAAGTTCCGGCAAATATGCAGAAAACCCGGAATATCATTATAGCTATTATAGTTATGGAAATGGTCAGTTCTATTTCAGAGTCATGGAATCAATCATTGATCCGGGACGTGACCTTTCGCTTAGAATTAAGAATTACGCGAGAATTTCTAAAGGTGATGGATTACCCGCTCCCGAATGGTGGTACACGATCCAGACTCAACGTTTGGAAATTGATACAATTCAAGGGAGTGCTACTGGACTGAATCTGACTAGAATCCGTCCAACAGCCGCGCAAATTCACATGCAGGCTTATGTTGCTCTGGCATCTGGAGCAAAAGGAATCTCTATCTGGCCTTATCTTTCTACAAGACCTAAGAAACATAGAGAACATGTGACTGGACTTATCAGCAGTGACTGGGTTTCGGAAGATGATTCTAAAGGATCAGGCTCAACAGAGAGAATCGAAAATTTCCGAAAACCATATTCTAAACTTGAAAATTACCCCGATCCCGTACACCCTGAGGAGTTCTGGACAGACAATATTAAACGCTATCCCTTTGATGATGTAGCTCACCTCTTCAGTCAGCTTGAAGGATTGTTGCCGGAAATACGACGTCTGGATTGGCATTGGACAATTATCAGCAGTGATAGTGCTGGAACGTGGCAAGACCCCTACCTTGCTACTCGAAAACACAACCATTCCGATTTTATTCAACAAATGAAAGCCGGTGATAAGTTTGGGGGTAACAAACTGGTCAATTTGAGAAAACGATTCAGCTTACGTGGGTTTTCACCACGAGAAAACATCTCCTCCTACTACTACCAGAATGCTACCCCTGCAAACAACTTCAGAATTGGCACACTTGCAGTTGGTATGTTCAGTAATTCTCTTGAACCCAACTCCGAATATTACCTGGTTGTGAACATGCGCTGCAACAAGTTGGAATCCAACAATCCTGTACGATGGACACGAGCGGAACCCAATAACGTCCAACTCCATTTTCAAACTGACTCCTCATCCCCTGAAGTTTCCCAAATCTGGGCAGGTGGAGGTGATGGTGTATTTGCTGGGGAGAGTTCACTTTTCAAAAAATCAGTTAAGCGTGATGGTAAAAATCTAGCAGTTCCGCTCTATTTGCAGCCAGGCGACGCTATCCTGCTCAAAATCACGCCTGAATAATCGCTATACCAGACGATTCACCCTTGCAACCACCTCGAATACGCCTTCCCGTGCCGTTAACTTTTGAATAGTGAACTTATTGTTGACCTCTGCAGGTATTTTTGCATGTATGACCCCATCGCGCACTTCGACACGATTTCTTAACTCCGGCTTTATTGCGAAAATGAAACGAAGTAGAATTTCAATCAGCTTGGAAGGTGAAGCTCTGAATAATATCTTGTTCTCTTTAGATTGAAAATCATAAAGCTTCAGTTTAGGCTTCAATGGTATAGAGGTTATTTGAAGCAGCACTGAGTCATCACCGATGTTGATTAGTTTCATTTTACCCTTTAACTCAGCAGTTTGAGTCAGTACCTGGTTTATGTCTGCTTCATCGAGACGGAGTATCATTAGTTTATTCCTCGAAACTAGAATTGAAATTCACTCTCATACATTAGATGCATATATTCACGGATATAGTTCATAAAACATCTTGGAGGAATCCATGCTTGAGGTTACACTCCTGGAGGATACTATTCTTGGTAACATTCTCATCGCATGTGATAAACTGGGACTACGTCATGTAAGACTGGACGTCGGAAAATTAAGCAGTGAAATCCTCTTCCGCTGGGGGGAGAGAGTCGAAAATAACGGCAAATCTGCCTTGGAGGCTGCAGATTACTTCAGACAATATTTAACTGATGGCGACAGCAGCATTTTCTCGCAGCTTCCTCTCTCGCCCGAATGTATGGGTGATGGATTTCCTAAAGCTGTCTACAGTGCTCTGTTGACTGTACCTTCTGGCGAAACCGTGACCTATGGTGAACTTGCGTTAATGGCAGGACGTCCTCGCGCCGCTCGGGCAGTTGGTACAATTATGGGTAGAAATGATGTCGCAATCTATATCCCCTGCCATCGTGTTGTACCAGCCTCTGGCGGTATAGGTCAATATGGTGGTGGTGAACACTTGAAAGAAATCCTTCTTCGTCTGGAAAAAGCCGAAATCATCATGAATAGGAGAGAAAAGTAATCCCTTATCAGCTTTGCAGAGAGAATGAGATGAAAATAATTGTACTTTGTAGTTACATCACTATAAAAAAATTCGCAGATGGCTACTTGACGATGTTGATGTGATCATCGCTGGTAGAAACAAGCAAAAAGTTGAGATTTTTTCAAATGAGTTATAAGCAGTATATTAAAGGATATCAGTCTAAACCGGAAGTGTATTCTATTGGAACAGGTACAGCTCCAGTAAATATTATCGCAAAGATGACTGAGATGGCTATTGAGATCCGAAGTACCTTAAATAAGTAAAACGACTGCCAGGTAACGATAAGAACTGAAATTGACAACAAATAAAAATTTATCTATAAAAAAAATACTTGGGTACTCCAAAACCAGAATCCTCCTCGTCACCTTACTCTTCGGATTCGTTTATACCCAGCTTACACTATATTCCGGAAATCAGAATTCATATTTCCTGCAAGGATTGGCGGACAGTGGTTATGGCTTTCTGTCCAATGACTGGTTGGCAAATACGACAGATCCCTTCCCCCTCTTCAGCAAACTTGTTCAGTTTACCGCCCAATTTACGTTCGAGAAGCTCTTCTACGTGCAGTACTTCTTTCTCACTGGTATTTATTTATTTAGTCTGCTTTCCTTGCTCTACAGGCAGGGCGAGGATATGCGTAAGTATCCATTCACGTACCTCCTGCCACTTGTAATCATTGTTCACTCAGAACTTATAGATTTAGTGTTTACGAAATTTACTGGACTTTCTTTCGAGCGGATTTTCCATGAAGGTGTAGCGAACCAGTATATCCTGGGTCACGTTCTCCAACCAAGTATGTTCGGGGTATTTTTACTACTCTCTATAGCCCTGTTTTTACGTGAAAAATACTATACTTCTGTAATTGCAGCTTCGATTGCAGTAAACTTTCACATCACCTATTTGCTAAGTTATACTTTTCTGATTCTTGCATATCTTGTAATTCTCATACGTGAGAAAAAAAATCTTGGCGCACTCTCGACTTATATGCTTGTTGCAGGTATGCTTGCATTACCATCTTTACTCTATTCCGTCCTGTTTTTTAGTTCCGAATCTGCCGAATTCGCTGAACAAGCAAACAAGATATTATTTGAACAACGTATCCCACATCACGCTCTGATCTCCGTTTGGTTCAATCTCGAAACAGTTATAAACATCGTGATCGTAGCATTTGCACTGTATTTGTTGCGCAAAAAACGTATGTTTCTCATTATAGCCATCCCATTCGCAGCCGCAACATTATTAACTTTTGCATCTGTATTTATCAAGCATCCTCATTTCATCAAACTCTTCCCCTGGCGAATTTCCGCCATGATCACGCCAATTTGCACTTTTGTTATCTTGGATTGTCTGCTTAATTTTCTCTATGAAAAAATTCAATTCATACGACAGTTTAAAGAGAAATATGTTAAACTACTTCTTTGGATTGCTGTCTTAGCATTTGCCTGCGGGGGCATCTGGGTGATGCGATACCATTCTCAGCTTTACCATATACAAGTCACCAATGATCTTTTCCAGTACGTGGATGCCATGAAAGCAGAAGACGAGACTTACCTGGTGCCTTTGGATCAGGAGGATTTCCGACTGATGACAGGTGCTCCAATCTTTGTAGACTTTAAGTCTCATCCATACAAAGATACTGAATTGCTGGAGTGGTACCATCGGATTGAACTTGCACGAAAACTATATGCAAATGATGAAGAAAGTGTTGATGCTTTTGAGGAAATATGCGAGAATTACTCTATCACAAATTTTGTCTGGCCTAAAGAGAATGGCAGAGAACGTTTCTCAAACCTGCAAATTGTCTATGAAAGTAATTTATATCTCGTCTACATCGTCCCACAAAACAAGCTATCATTTAATAATTCCAGCATAGAGGATAAGTTATGGACCAGATTAAAGGATTGACTGAACCGGAAAAGACAGTCTGGCATGCTATGGAGTCAATCAACCATGCCTGGGTAAACGAAGATATCAACATGATGATTCCATTACTTCACCCGGATATCTGCATGGTTATGCCTGATCAGAGTGAATTGGCAAAGGGGAGAGATATTCTGATCGAATCCTTCAGGCAGTTTGTAGACTCAGTGGAAATTCATCAATTCGTGGTAGAGGAGAAGTCTGTTCAGATTATTGGAAATACCGCCGTCGTCAGATATCGCTATTCCCTCACCTACACCATGGAAGAGCATCGGATTACTGATAAAGGGTGGGATATGTTCATATTCGAAAAAATTGAAGACACATGGATCGCTGTATGGCGAACCATGTGGGAGTAGTGATGCGTATCAATTGGAACCACTGTTGGCTTTGGGTTCACCCAAATTCTAATAACCTGTTTCTGGAAATAGTATGAGTACAGATAAATCCAAAGCCAACAGTCAAGCGATCCTATATAAGTCAAATTATAAAAATATCTTCTGTTTTCCCACAATTAACATCGGGAGAATTAGCGAAAAACTACTAACCACGCTGTTTCTTCAGGTGTAACTTCCGGATTTCCCGCGCTGCTTCAACCATATTAGAAAGCGAAGGTTTTACCTCTTTCCATGATCTTGTTTTCAAACCACAGTCAGGATTTACCCACAGTCGATCATGAGGGACGTACTTTGTGGCGAGACGCAGCAAATCAACCATCTCATCCTTACCCGGTACACGTGGGGAATGAATATCATAGACCCCGGGTCCGATATCATTCGGATATACAAAGTCTTCAAAGCTGTCCAGCAGTTCCATACGGCTGCGACTGGCTTCTATTGAGATCACATCCGCATCCATATCAGCAATCGATTCAATCATCTCATTAAACTCGCTGTAACACATGTGGGTGTGAATCTGCGTCTCATCACGCACACCGCTGGATGACAGACGAAAAGCCCTTACCGACCATTCCAGGTAGTCAGCCCATTCAGCTTTTCGTAACGGCAATCCTTCACGAATTGCGGGTTCATCAATTTGAATTACTTTGATTCCTGCAGATTCCAGGTCAACCACTTCATCCCGTATCACCAAAGCTAACTGTTCGCATGTCTTGGAACGGGGTTGATCATCCCTCACAAAACTCCACTGCAGCATGGTAACCGGACCGGTCAACATCCCCTTCACAGGTTTTTTAGTGTTATCTTGTGCAAATTTTGTCCATTTGACGGTCATCGGTTCGGAGCGTTTGATATCGCCATAGATGATCGGTGGTTTTACACCACGTGAGCCATAGGATTGTACCCAACCCTTCTGAGTGAAAACATATCCATCCAGTTTTTCACCAACATACTCAACCATGTCATTGCGATCAAACTCACCGTGTACAAGAACATCAAGCCCGATTTCTTCCTGAAAACGAAGAGTAGCTTCCGTTTCCTTTTTCAAGGCTTCTT
>JAIOHU010000174.1 GCA_019912845.1 bacterium | reverse complement strand
AGTATAACATTATATTCTTGTCAATCTAAAAGTCGTCTCTTGTACGTAGGACTTTCTAAAGAATATATTTTGGGACTCCAATTTTTATGTTTTCACGCAGTCAGGGAGGTCTATGTCACACAAACTGTGCGTATTGATTATTGAAGATGATCAAGACCTTGCTCATTTGGAATCCAAGATTTTTGAGAATTCCGGGTTTGAATCAATCGTGGCAAATACTGGAAGTCAGGGTCTCGAGTACCTGGAAAAATATGATATCTCAGCTGTTCTTTTAGATTACCAACTTCCAGATATGGACGGAAGAGAGATTATTCTGCAACTTGGGGATCGAATTGCTGACATACCTGTAATATTGACAACCGGGCATGGCGATCAGGAATTGGCGGTTGAGATGATGAAGTTGGGCTGTGCGGATTATATTGTAAAATCCACACCAGACGCTTCTGTTTTTAATATAGTGCGCAGGTTGCAACGGTCAATTGACTATTTTGCATTGCTACGTGAACGCCGGGTTCATCATGAGAAGTTGGCAGAAAATGAGAGAACCTACCGCGCAATCTTTGAAGAGCTATCAGACCCTGCATTGATTTGCTCATTAACGAGCAAGAAGCGGGTAATTATTGAGCTCGCCAACAATTTATTCCTCAGGAAAACGTTTAAGAAATATGAAGAAGTTCATAATAAGTTTTTGGAAGAGCTCCTGCCTGATGCATTTGAATCTGCTGCTTCAGTAATAAAACATTCTGATCAAAACGGGAAAGCTCCACTTCAGGAAGTTAAATTGCAACTTTCCAAAAGTGCCGGTAAAATATGGTATCATCTGAGATGCACTTCTTTGGACCAAAACCATTATTTGCTGGTATTCAAGGACATTCACAGGAGAAAACAAACCGAGAAATCACTGGAGGACACGCGTAAACTGCTCGAATCTCATATGACAGAATCTAATAGTCAGATGTCTGAAATGACGAAGCTTCTTCAGCAGGAAATGTCTTCGAGAATTAATGAACAAAGACTCCGCAGTATATATGAGGGTTCAACTGTTGGGATTTTCAGAATAAACTCAGAGAAAAAATCTGTATTGGTTAATCCTGCTCTAGTGGAAATGGTCGGTGCAAAATCTCAGGAAGATTTTTATGATAACTGTCAGCGAATGAAATGGTTTCAGCAATTATTTGAGAATGATAAAGTTGTGAATGATCTGGTCAGCACTGGTAGATGTGCCAATCATCAAATAAGCTGGGATCGTTTGGATGGAGAAAGAATATATGTTCGTATTAGCATAAGGCGTGTTGATGATAATCCTTCAGGTGAAGAGTTCTATGAGGGAACTGTCGAAGATATCACCCATTCGACACAGATTCGCAACGAACTCCTGAACCGTGTCGAATTGGAAAAACTTGCAATTTCGATTTCAACCCGATTCATGAATCTTTCTGGTGAATTCATAGAACAAGCGATTAGAGGCTCGCTTAAAAAATTGGGAGAAGCTCTTCAGGTGGATCTAAGCGTTCTTGCAATTTATACACCTGGCAACAATCAAATTGAGTCTACCTACTTCTGGAAGTCAAAAGAACTTGCCGATTTTGCGATTAACAATGACTACAAAGACTTGGACAAAAAATATCCCTGGTTTTTCAATATGATAAAAAGCAATGAGCTTATCACCCTTACCAGAAAAACGGAATTACCACCCAGTGCCTGGGAAGAATATCAAGTTGCAGAGAAATTCAATCTCAATTCCATGATCGTTCTACCACTTACAAACCGTGGAAATATGTTTGGCCATCTTGGATTGTTCAGTAGAAGCGAAAAATCATTTTGGAATCAAGATAAAATCGGATTTTTGGAAATTGTCGGTGATATTTTTGTTTATGCGATTGACCGAATGAATGCCGAAGAAAATATGAGATTTAATCTGAGTGAAAAGGAAGTGTTACTCAAAGAAATTCATCATCGAGTGAAAAATAACCTGCAGATTATCACCAGTCTGTTGAATCTCCAAGCAGGATATATAAAGGAAGCTCGGTATAAGGAAATGATCAAGGAGTCGCAGAACAGAGTAAAATCAATGGCTCTTCTGCACGAAAAACTCTACCAATCGGAAAACCTGTCAAAGATCAATTTTGCTGATTATGCAAAGGATATCACGATGAATCTCCTCAGTTCATATCGTGTGGATACAAACAGAATTGAGCTTCACAGCAACATTAACAAACTATTCTTCAATCTTGACCTTGCGATTCCTCTAGGGCTCATATGCAATGAATTACTCTCCAACTCATTTAAGCACGCATTTCCTGAGAATGGAAAAGGTGAAATCTGGATGAACATGGGAAAAAGCGGGGAAAACAAGTATTATTTCACTTTCCGTGACAACGGGATTGGTCTTCCTGCAGCGGATACGTTTAATACGGTAAAAACTTTAGGTATGCAATTGATATCCACCCTGGTCGCTCAGATTGATGCAACTTTTGAAATTCACAATGAACAGGGATTCGAATTCAAAATCCAATTTAGCGAGTGTTCGAATAAAAACCGAAAAAAGGCAAATCGGGTAGCTCGCTGATAATAAATTTATAATCCACGCAAGATTCAAGTATACTCAAAAGTTGAGAATCCAATGCAAACCCTTAAAGTTTTGATAGCAGAAGATGAGGGAATTGTAGCACGTGATATCGAGCAGCATCTGGTCGAGATGGGGCATGAGGTTGTTCATGTTGCATTTAAAGCAGAAGAGGCGATCAAACACGCGTTGGTTGAAAAACCTGATCTAATCCTGATGGATATCATGTTACAGGGGAATGTTGATGGCATAGAAGCTGCCAGTACAATTCTCGAAGAATTTGAAGTGCCGGTAATCTACTTGACCGCACTTTCAGATTCAAAAACCGTAAAACGTGCTCTGAAAACCAATCCTTATGGTTATATCATCAAACCCTTCGATCAAGATGACTTACGTACTGCTATCGAACTAGCCTTATTCAAATATCACCAGGATCAGGTTGCAAAAGGGCGTGATGTCTGGCTTCGTACACTCATGCGCAGCATGGAAAATGCGATTATTGCTACGGATGAAAAAGGTACGATTAAGTTCGTCAACGAGTTTGCTGAAGAGTTGATTGAAAGACACGAATGCGACATCCAGGAGAACCATCTCAATCAGATATTGATGCTGGGAAAACTGGAGAGCGAAAATGAAATTCAACATTTATTGTTTCCTTTGGAGGAGATAATTGAGGGTGGAAAGAGTTATACTTTCGGAAACAATACCATATTAATCGGAGAAGATGGCACCTACCTGCCAGTCGAGGCGATATGCACACCACTCAAGGATTCGGAGGAGGAAATCACCGGACTGGTGCTGAATCTTCAGCCTTCAGGGGATGGTCAGAAATGGAAATCAACAAGGTCTACTAATCCGGACGAACTTGAAGCTATTGGCGAAGCAAGTACAGCATATCCTACAATTTCAACCTCCGGGCTGGAAATAACTGATATCCTGCGAATGATTTCTCAGGCACCGGTCGCCAGTGAATATGCCATGAACTGGATTCAAACCTTTAACGGGATGTCAATAACCCTGGAAGGCAAACGTTACAATATAGCCTCCTGGCGGTCAAAAAAAGCGGTTGATGCTTTTGCTTTCCTGCTCCTTAAATATCCGCGACCAGTACACAAGGAGGAGCTGATGGAATTTCTCTGGCCGGAAGTAAATCCAGCTACTGGCACACGACGGCTTCATCATGTCGTCAGTGAACTTAGGCGAAACCTGGAACCCAGAGAATCAAGCTATTCGCGTAAACATTTTGTCCAGTACGACAACCAGGAATATAGTCTAAACCTTGATGAGAAGGTGTTGATAGATTTCATCATATTCGAAGAAACAGCTAAAACAGGAAATCGACTCTGGGTACAAGGTGATGAAAATGGAGCTCTGAGATGTTACCGTACAGCACTGAAATGGAAACGTGGTGAGTTTCTGCCCAAGTATCGTTACGATGAACAATTTGAGGAAAAACGAGCTCGCTTTGAAATTGTTGAAGAAAAAATTGCAGAACGTTTAGGTGAATAATTCAAACAATTAGACTGCAAATTGTTGAACCATTCCAACTGTTTCTTGAGAGTGAACTCATCAAAATAATTTTCTAACATCTTGTTATTAAATCTCTTACGCTCAACTTTCCTCACGCCTCTCGTTGTGAAAGATTTTTCAAACAATACCACCTAGCTTAGCATGCGAATTGAATGATGTTTGAAACCCGATCATGATTTTTCCAGGTATCCCTCTTCGCATCAACGATGACGTGATTGGAGAGACCTCAAGCGTAGAGTTTGAGATACCTCGAGAGATGTGAGAGATTTTTCAAACAATGAATCTTATCATACCCGCGTCAACGAGATGTTGTGATCGCCCTGGAGAAGAGATGAAGTGGTTTATTTCACATAGATCGGCGATAAAAAGTTATGGAGTCATCGTCTCTATCGCAATGCTTTTCTCCACAGTGCAGGCAGAAAGCATCTCAGACACAAGCAACACTCGTTCTTTGCAACATTTACGGAAGCTCAACCTGAAACAGACTCACGAACAGCGTAAACAGGGAATGACGAAAACCGACCATACGCTGCAGCTTCATGATCGTTCGTTGTTCATTGACCACACCGGACGTTTCCGTCTCGACTTGGAACAGGGTGGCAGCGGTGGAAGCGATAAAGGCGGTTTTGGTATCGCTTGTGGAAGTGAAAGTGGACTGAATCTGGATGTTACCGATCATGTTCAACATACTATTGATGGTGAGCCAGGCTATTACATCTTCGATATGCCGATTCATGTGCGTATTGAAGGCTATGATGGCGGCAATGGTAACCGACACCGTAATCGCCATGGTCGAGGTCATTACGACCACGGCAATGGTCATGGCTACGGACATGATCACGGCGATGAGATTGGTTGCTGGAGGTTAAGTTGCCAACTCAATGATTCGCTGAGGTCGAACATTCATGCGATCATGAGGCAGAATACTTTCCTTCGAGTTGAACCTGAAGGAGAGTTTCACCCGCTTGATCAGTCCATCCTGCTCCTGGAGGAAGAAGGTGGGGGGGAGTTCGAATTCGATATCACCCTGCGTGTGCTGACTTCCTGGCAGGATCCTGCTGGTTCATACAACGGTCTTCTACAGTTCGAAATCGAAGAGGAAGAATGCGATAACGACTGCGATCATGACGGAAATGGGAATAATGGCAATGGTCATGGCGACGACGATGATGATGATGATGATGATCACGGTCACAATGATGACGATGACTGTGATGGTGGGAATGGGAAAGGTAGAGGAAAAACAAAGGGTTGATGTTGACCGGTGGATGCTAGCTGATTTATACAAAAACATTCATGATTACGCTGCGATGGGGGCAGCGGTCTGATAAAGAAGTAAAAAGTAAAAAAAAGGATGGGACCGTCTCTCAAATTTAAGGTACGAGACGACAGCCCCATCGGAGATGTATCTCGCATTGGGCGTGCGAGACCAATCGCTGAGTACAAGGTAGTTCAGAATAGTGTTCTTTGTCAAGATGAGTGAGGAATGATTGCAATTTTCTAACCGTATGGGCACGGTTGGACTAATGTTGTCATCAAGAGGAACAAAGAGACGAAGTGATCTAATGGCATACCCTGAGATTGCTTCAGTTCGTTCGCAGTGAAAGATGATACGTCATTGCGAGGACTGCAGTGAGAAAGTAATCGAGCAGTTTCGCGTCATTCCAGCATTCCTTTAGCTGGAATCCAGGAAAATAATCCAGTGGATGCTTCACTCTGTCCGCAACGACAGCAAAAATCAGGACTCTCACTCATCCATAACTACCTGACAGCGATCTTTGACAATTTGATAATGCGCTAAATTTTTTTCAGCCCGTGGGCGGCTGAACTTTTTCAATACCTCAAAACAAGGAGATGTAAAATGAGGACAATCGCTCTTATCGGAATGGCACTGCTTATCGCAAGTGCGTCATTTGCAGCAGATGCAATGACAGATGTTTATCTCGAGATCGAACCGTACATCACGGTAGCGGCACCAGTGGATTATGTTGATTTCACGTTGAACGCAGCTGGTGAGGATGGCACACCATGGGTTGACGGGGAATCTTCAACTTTCACAGTTGAGTGCAATGATGATTTTGACTGGTACTTCACAAATACAGCTGCATGGACTGGTGTATATTTCCAGTATAATTCAGCTGACACTGGCACCGAATTTTATGTAGACCACGCAGGAAACATCGACATTACAGTCGACTTGGAAGCTGGTTTAGTTGATCCAGCGAACTGGGAAGGTACTGAGTGGACTTCTTCAACTGATGCAGGAGACCTGACAATCACAGTGACTACAGTTCACTAATTGTTAATCGGCTGATCCCTTTAATGTTGGAGATCAGCCTGAATTATTTCTCAATTTTCACCAAACAATTAAGCGCGAGGACTAAAGATATGGCCGGGAAGTTGGGTAAATACGTTGGATTGGTATTTCCGATCTTAATCCCTGTACTTGTCTTGGTTTTTGTCCCGGCAATCGCGCATTCTTCAGACGGAAACGCTCAGACAGATGTATATTTGGAGATTCAACCGTACAACACGATTGCAATACAAGGTGATATCTTTGTGACAGTGTATAGCGCACAGTTTGCCAATGGCAATGATCATGTTTCAGGAAGTGCATTTGCAGAGGTAAACACGAATACTGATGTTCGCCTCTATCTGCCAAATACTATCACAGTAACTCGTTTGTACGAAAATCCAGATGTTCCAAATTGGGAACAATTGATGCAGCAAGGGCTTTGGAATGAAGGTGATTTTGATCCAATTCAAGATGGAATTGCCCTCGACCTAACAGTTCATGCTGAAATCATCAACTTCATCCCATATATTGATGCGCAAAATGATCCTGTTGACCATAACCTGCAGTATTTGGAGTTTCCCTGGGAAAATCCAATCCCCGGACTGCCAGACGGAGAATATGCTACAGTATTACTCACGGCTGAAATCGAAGAGGATTGGAATACACTAGATCATGTTGCGGGTGTTTACGTCGGAGAACTGAATTTGTGGTTTGAGAACATACCATAGTATGACTGTAAGTGATTGCCGGAATTAAACCGGATGATTTAGGGCGCATTATTTCAAATGCGCCCTTTTTCAATATTATTTCGGTATCTCACTTTTAATAGTAAGGGAGAACATTATGAAAAGGTTTACCTTCATCTGGTTATTTTGGATATTCATCCTCTTCACAAGTATTGTTCCAGTAAAAAATCTATATGCAACAGCATTTATGGTGCGACCGTCAAGATTAGTTCTGGTTGGTACACCAGGAGAGTTAATTAGTACAACTGTTGGGATAAGTAACAATGACAGTCAGGCTGCACGAGCTAAAATCCAGATTGCCGTCCTCGATCAATCAACCGATGGAAAATCAAGAGTAGTTCCTAGCGAAGAACTCGATGAGTTGGCTGGAAAACTACGATCTTGCGCTGAGTTTATCACTTTAGAAAATGAATCTATAGTCATACCAGGGCTTCAAACATTCAATCTCTCCTTGGAAATTCAACTGCCAAACAATGCGCGTGGTACGTATTACTGTGCAATGATAGTGGCGAGTGATCCTGATCGTGATCAACCTGGACTGGCAGTTGTTGTGAATTTTCTCGTTCCTATCACTGTGGAAGTTGAAGGTGTTGCGCAACGCAAAGATATTTCAATCTCAAATATTGAAATGTTTCATAGGAATGAATTTACCGATAACAGATCGGGAAAGCTAATACCCGCCTCTGACTGGATTTCACTTTCCCTTGAAAATGCTGGAATTATAAGCGCTGAGGTCAAAGGTGACGTCACTATAATGCGCCAGTCTGGGAAAAGGTGGAAAAGAGTTACTGAGGTAAGCTCTGAAACCGTGAATATGTTACCGAAAACTTCGTGGCCGTTTTTGATAAAGATTCCCAAAGCTCTCCCCAGTGGAAATTACCAGGTCCGGGGGACTTTGCACGTTGATGGAAGAAGAATGCGTCCCCTTGAAAAAATTATTGATTATCGAGGCGATCCAAACATAACAGAACTAGTAGAAGATGTAGTCCTTATGATTCAACCTGCAGTACTGGAAGTAGAAGGTGTTCAAGGGGCTAAACGAAATGTTCGATTGAATATTCAGAATCCATCGGATCAAAATATTTCGTTTGTGATTGATAAGAAAATTCCAACTGTCCTGCAAAGTGTAGCTATTGGTGATCTACTTGGTAAATCCTTCGCATCAACACAATGGTTGGAGATTAAACCGGATAAATTTCATTTACGGGGCGGAGCGGAACGCTCTTTGCTGATTCACTGCGTTTTTCCGGAGGATTCATTGGAACACCCATTCTACTACAGCACAATTGGTATACATGGCTATAGCCAGAATGGCGATGTACTTACAAACGAAGAAGTCGTCCTTATCGCCAAAAACATTAGCACGGAAGGAAGCCCAAAACTACAGGCAAATGGGATGACTATCAGCATTGTTGAAAATGACATTTATTCAATAACAGCCAGGTTTGGAAACGTTGGCAACACTCATTTGCTTCCAGAACTAAGCGCATTTCTTGGGGACGTTGGAGATACGAAAATGCTTCAACGGATAAATATGACTGAAGCTAAAAATATGATTATTCCCATGGAAATTCCAACATATTCTGGAGAAGTAGATCTTTCGAGAATTGATGATGGCTACTATAGAATCCATATAAATGCGAAATACTCAGGTGGTGTTGCTAAAAATGAACTCACCATATCAGTCGTAAACAGTGAAGCAGGGAAATCTGTTAAGGTCATGGACAATTAGGAGTTTTTCAGCCAATACTTCAAACAGTACCAAACTGTTCTGAATATCTAATCCAATTACATTTTTTTCTTAGGGGTAACAGGGATTACTATGTCTCATCGACTCAGGAGCACAATTCGATACATTTGCATGATTTTTTTAATGATACTGTTCATTGGATGTAGTTCAGGCAGAAAGCTGCAAACTCCAATCTATGCAGTTTCGCAGAAAAAGATTAATGTAGATGAAGCGATCCATCAGGTTTCTACGTATCATCGTTATCAGGGTAAGCATGAGGAGGCGGTTGAGATATTAAAAGCACTTACCAGGGGTGATTATGTTTATTACCGCGCTGATGAAATCTTATACTGGATCGCTTTGTTCAGGAAGTGGCAGGATGATCCGGTGCGAGCGAACCGTGCACTGGAGACATTAAAAAGATACTACCCCTGGGCGTCGGACAATTTTGACCAGTTAACCCAGCTTGAAGATGATATATTGGAACTTCAGGAGGAACAGGCTGATCAACAGGTAAATGAGACTCCTATCTCGGTTATACCTGAAGAGGATTTTGATCAGCCTACAGTAAGTAATTCGTTTTACGATACTGATTTGCGTACTGCGTTGTCCGACATCTCCCTTGAAACAGGAGTAAAAATTCTGATCGACCCACTCGTACAGGGATACATAACTGGGGATTATGAGAGTACACCGCTGGAACGAGTTTTATCAGACATTCTCATTCCCAATGGTTATTCGTTTAGGAAGTTTGATGATTATTATCTGGTTGCAGATGCTTCACCCTTGAGTCCTGCATTTCGTAAATTGGCGGTCACCAAAAAGATAGAATTAAAGTACTTGAAAACAGATCAACTCCGTCAGGTTCTTCCGGATCATTATAACGAATATGTTCAATTTGATATCAGTTCAAACGCTATAGTCATTTCAGCTCCCCCTGAAATAATTGTGTCGTTTGAAGAAGACCTCTGTAAGCTTGATATTCTCCCCACCCAATTTTTAATTGAAGTTGAAGTAGTCGAATTAACGGAGGAAGCCCAGAGAATTTTTGGCATCAACTGGGACCTTACTGGAACCAAGGATAACGCCAGCTTCATACTCTCCAATCTTGCGCCCCTGGATTTTACCGATGCACCAGAGAATATAGCTTCCCTACTCGGCGAGATGATTCAACTTGGTGAACAGGGTCCAAATGGTTTTACCATCGATCGAAGAACTGCACTTCATGCGTTATCCCGTTGTGGTCTGGTCAATGTTATCGCAACACCTCGTCTCACCACACATCAGGGGATGAATGCCCAGATACGGGTAGGGAAGGAAGCGTACTTCAACCTGTTGCAGGGAGGAGGTACGTATGTCACCTCTCAAGCACTTGAAAAAATCGCAACGGGTGTGATTCTGGGAATCACTCCCTACAAGGGGGGGGAATCCCAGATAACAACTGAGCTTTCTGTCGAAGTTAGTGATGTTATTGAGAGTGGTGGGGATGGACTACCAGTTACCAGTGTTCGATCTGTTCAGACTCGTGCAACTGTTGCGAACGGTCATTCATTCAGCATCGGAGGTCTGCTTCTTGAGAATAAGCGTAAATCCGTAACTGGTATACCTTTCTTAAGCGAAATTCCCTTCATCGGAAGTCTTTTCGGTCAAACTTACTATGATAAGACCGATACCGAAGTTGTAATTATGATAACCCCTCATGTGTTATTGGACCCTTCAGTTTTCAAGGATTTATAGTGGCAATAATTAGATTGTCCAGTCCTCTCCGCCTGAAAGATTTTTCAAACAATAGAAATTATGTTATTTTTGCCATGGGGAGGGAATCATGGGTTACGAAATGTTCTAGAAGTGACCAGAATTCGTTTTGTGACCGGAATATGGATTCAAGTTGGCGTTAAAGTGCTGTACGATTAATTACTTGATTTTAACCGCGAACTTTGAGTTTGTGTAAGCACAAATATTCATGAGCTAGAACTCTTAAAAATATACATTGCCGGGGTTCGCTGGACACCCCCGGGTGTAGAGCACATATTCTCTTCCCTTAAAATGGACGTACTGATTTTCAGGACATAGCGGATTAGATATTTAATCCCGGAATCCAGGTACACATCGATTCATCAGATTAGCCAAGCCTGTTGGGGGCTGGGATGAACAACGTACTCGTGGTTGAGGATGAGCTGATCGTTGCTCAAGACATTGTCATGCAGTTAAAAAACCTGGGCTATTCAGTTCCGAGGGTGATTAAATGTGGTGAGGATGTTCTCGAAGCTGCACGACAGGTATCGCCTGTACTGGTGTTAATGGATATACGGCTTGGTGGTGATATAGATGGTGTTGATGCGGCTGGGATGTTACGAGAAGAATATGATGTACCGATAATCTATCTGACGGCATTTGCAGATCCTCAAACTCTCGAACGAGTAAAAAGTACCTGTCCGGGAGGATACATTATGAAACCGGTAAACGAAACTGAACTTCACACCACGATTGAGCTCGCGCTTCATAATCACTTCGTTGTTCAGAAGCAACGAGAGGCGATGAACTACGCCCAGTCCCTGTTGAAATATATCGGCGATGCGGTTATCACCACAGATAGCTACGGCAAAATCGTCTATATGAATGATGCCGCAATTGAACTCACTGGGTGGAAATTTCAAGACGCGGAAAATCTCCCCTTGGATTCCGTTTTGCATATCCACAACAAAAGACGTCCTGTTCCAGTTATTGATCTGGTTGAAAA
>JAIOHU010000173.1 GCA_019912845.1 bacterium | reverse complement strand
CTCATTATCGATGCATTCGATGACTTCATAGGTCTCTTCAAGAAGGTACGGGCGTAATGATTTATGGGTCTGTTTTCTGTCCCAGGGACAACCATCAGGGGCACGGAGTTTTTTCATGATTTCAACCAGAGCTTCAAACTCACCTCCGGGAGTGCCATCTCCGATATATTTTTTATCTATACCTAGTTTATTCTCTTCATTTGATTTCATCAGAATCCAGCTTGTTAGGGGTTTTTTGAATTGAGGGGGAATCGTCAGTACTGATACACAAATTTTATTGAAGCCTTACCGGTCCCTCTCCTTCGAGATGATCATCGATGGGCTCAACATGGATTTGCACATCAGCAATGCTTGTACACTTTTCCAGAATTGCATTTTTAACATCATGGCTGATGGTGTGACCCTCTTCAACAGTTTTATTGTTCTCAACTTCGATATCCAAATCTACGTAAATGAGATGCCCATACCTACGTGAACGTTCACGGTGCACATTGTATACATCTTCATTTTCCAATGCAATCTGTTTAACTCTTTTTAATAGTTCCGGGTCTTGAGAAGTGTCCAGTAGATCATGTGCTCCCTTGAGAGCAATGGTTATCGCTGCTCTTAGAATAAATATCACAACAACAAGACTCGCCCACGCATCCAGTGAAGCTGCGCCTGGTATGAAGATGGATGCAGTGATGCCTATAGTCACTGCGATAGAGGAAAATGCGTCTCCTCGATGATTCCAGGCGTTGGCGTGGAGAATTTTTGAGTTCAAACGGGTCGCTACTTTTTTCGTCCAACGATATAATAGCTCTTTGGAAACCAAAACGACCAGTGCGATGAAAAGCGCATATTTTTCAGGTGCAGTAACATTCCCGGCGATGATTGTACTGATGCCATTGTAGGCTATTGTTGTACCAGCTCCGATCAGAAATAAGGCTACAATAATTGATGTAAGCGATTCAATCCGTCCATGACCATAGGGATGGGTGTCGTCCGCAGGTTTTCGTGCGATGGGATATGCCAGCAACGCGATGAAGTCTGTCAAGAGATCTGATGTAGAATCGATGCCATCAGCAATCAGCGCACGGCTGCCAAACATCCAGCCGGTAGTTAATTTGAGTACTGCCAACGTCAAATTTATACTGGCACCCGTAAGAATAACTTTACGTGCAGATGCCTGTTTATGGGATGGATTCGTTCCCATCAGCGGTGATTGCCTTCTCGCTTTGGATCAAATTTCTAAAATAACTTGAGGCTAAAATGCTTCAATAGAATGATAAATGCAATGCTTTCGTAGAGTCAACATTCGCAATGAGTATCTTGGGAATACCAAATAATCAGCCCTTTAAAACTCATCCCCGGGTTTCAAAGCTCGCTATAGAATATGTCACTTAGACCCGACACAGAGCATCGGGCCATCTGAATGGAGCGCCACACTCCAGTGTGGCATCACTACCTCATGTCATGCCAGCGTGGTGTTAGCTGGCATCCAGGAAGGTATTCAGAGATTTAGCGACATCCGCAGATGTTGCTGGACTGAGAAGGTTTCAATCCCCGTGCCACCCAAACTGCTTTAAGAAACATTTTGTTTTTTCGATACCACAGTAGTAAACTCTAACTATTGATTCCCTTTTCACTTGCACAGAGAGGCTATAAGATGAACTCTACCACTCGCATCCCCAGCCTAACCCTGCTCTATTGCCTGACACTACTTCTACTGCCTGTCTCGGGAATCCTCGCTCAGTGGTCAGATGAAGATGGCAGCGTCTATATAGGCCATGCTCACGGTAGATCTTGGGATATTCTACCTGATGGTAATGAGGGTGCATGGGTTGTAAGACAAATTGGAGAAGTCTTTCTGCAACGAGTGGATGGTGATGGTTACACTCAGTTTCCTTTTCCGGGAATTTTAGTCGGCCCAGAAGGTGGCAATGGATTATTGGGTGCGGCTGTCAGTGATTCGGGCAGTATTATAGTTGTTTATATGAGTTCCTCCTTGGATATCGATCACTGGACAATTAATGCCCAGCGTTATCGTCTTAATGGCAGTGAGGTATGGGATACTTTGGATATTCAGCTTATCCCGCCATCTATCAATGTAGCTCAGCTTTTGTCATATAATCTCAGCGTGACAACAGATGGTTCCGGCGGCGCATGGGTATTATATGGTGGTAGAGATGCAGGCGACTTTCGTATTTGCGGGGTTACAGCGGAAGGAAGTCTAAAACCACGCGGTATCAGTATGGCACAAGACGCTTCTGGCAATATGTGTTTCAAGTCGGATGGGAATGGTGGAGCTCACCTTGTTTTTGCTGGAGACGGTACTAGATACCAGCATCTCCTCGCAAATGGTGATATTCAATACGAAAATGGGAGTATCCAAGTCAATAGATGGACAATAAGTAACGGTTCCTACTATTCTATTTTACCTCAGAATGATACTTCCTTTTATTTCAGTTTTTCAGCAAATCTACCAATAATTCAAAAGGTTATGAATGATAGTACACTACCATTTGGAATCGAGGGAATTGTTGGATATACACAGAACATAAACAGCAGCGGAGCTGCTGGAAATCTTATCGAGTTCAGAGATTCGTCTGTTGCAATGACTGTTTCCCGTGATGGTTTACCAGAGGGAGGTGACCCTTCACTGGATTGCATTACACTGATGAGGATAAATACAGACGGTACACCTTACTTTAATACATTAGAAAGTGTAATTGATACATCAAATACTTATTATAATAACGAACTTCCAGTATTAATACCTGTTGGAAACGATGAATTCATCTCGTTTCACTTAAGTGCTCATAGACAGAATCAAGATTTTTACAAGCAGGTACATGCTGTAAAAATAGATTCCTTAGCGCAAAATTCTTGGGGAGAGGTTTTAGTCGTTTGTTCTACTCTCGACGAGGATCGTGTCTTGGGAGGACCATTAAAGGCTATTCGAGCTGCAAATTCTGCTATTTTATGTGCAGCAAAAGGAAATGGTGTATTTCAACTATGGTTATACAAAGTTCATAAAACTGGATTCGTTGCAGGTCGTGACGAAAATTCAGTGGATGAAACAGTATTACCAAAAAACTTTGCAGTGGGTACAGCTTATCCAAATCCTTTCAATTCAGTGATCACTGTCCCCTTTGCACTTCCGGAAAGAAGCGAACTTCAAGTGCGTCTATATAATGTGTTGGGGCAGGTTAAAATGGAACAAACGCAGAACTTCAGAGCTGGAAATCAGCGCTTTGTGTTAGACCTGGATCAACTCGGAAATGACCTTGTCACAGGTATGTACTTCCTGCAGATTGAAGCACTCGGTCAGACGTTCACTCAGAAAATAATCTACCTGAAATAGTGCTGCAATAGGGTTGATTCACACAGACTGTGGAATGGCTCAGGTTTACCCAGGGTTTTGAAAACGACGACGGTAATTATTAAACTTTAGACTAATCCAAAGGCAGCGAATGCCCTGGTCGATTGTACCGGGGCATTTGTGTGTATAATTTATCCGCCATACCCTTGCTCACTTGCAGTATCTTCAGAGGTTGAATCATTGCCATTGCAAGGCGGAAGTCATGTGGCAATCTTTTACTGGCTAAAAGAAGGTTGCTTCATTTCGTTCGCAATGACAATAGATTAAACCTGCCGATTCACCCATACAAAACAGCAAAGAACCAGAAAGACCTCCCCTAACACACTTGATCTACTTTGATCGAATTTGTGTTTGGATTATGTTAGGGCTCTATTTTTCGCATCATAAAATCGCATAAACCACATAACCTTTCTACTCTATTCAGGGAGAACAATATGAGAGTCATGCTGGCAGGTTGTATCCTGTTTTTATTCATCTCAAATTCATCAGCGATTGAAATAAACAGCGAAGAGCTGGGAGATGCCCTCTCAAATTTGAACAGGGCATTATCAGGCATCAGCATTGAAGGTGTAATGTACCTCTCCTACGCAGACCGGAAGGATCCTGTAGATAATCACACCAGTGAATTCAGCATTAGACGATCTTATCTGACAGTAGTAAAGGATTTCAGCGATTATGTACATGCTCGACTGACTTTAGACTCACACATGGATGACGAAGGGGATATGGAAGTGCGTCTCAAATACGCCTATATCTTCTTTACCCCCGACGACCTGGGTTTCATTTCAAATCAAAAAATTGAATTTGGAATGGTTCACACTCCCTGGCTGGATTTTGAACAAAATCTCAACTACTACCGTATGCGCGACAAGATGTACATGGAACGTGCCGGGATGTTCAACTCCGCTGATTTTGGATTCACTGTCTTTGGTTACTTTGGTGGCGAGATGGATGATAGTTACAAAAAGAAGGTGAATAAAAAATACGCCGGTCGTTTTGGCAGTTATGCGTTCGGGTTGTACAACGGTGGTGGATACCATGCCGAGGAGGCGAATGAGAATAAGGTTATGGAGGCACGTGTAACAGTACGTCCACTCCCAGAAACTGTATCAGGTATGCAGTTATCATACTTCGTTGTGAACGGTAAAGGGAATCTAGCCACCAATCCTGATTGGATAGTTCATACTGGGATGTTCTCGTACGAACATCAGTACATGACTCTTACTGGACTGTATGTTACTGGCGAAGGTAACCAAAGTGGTGGTTGGTCAGGCATAAGTTCTTCAGGTGTTCTTGCAAAGGAGTTTGAAGGGTATTCTGTTTTCGTCGAAGGGAAACCAGATGAGCACTGGCGAGTACTTGGCGGTTATGACGTGATCGAGGTTCAAAACCTCGAAGCTAATAATTGGACAGAATTCCATGGCGGCATCGGATATAAATTCAATAAGGGAAACCTTGCACTGTTTGATTATACCGTACGTCAGTCTGACTTTTTCAGTAACGATGATAGAAGATTGCAGTTTACGATTCAGGTGAAATTCTAAGGAAAATCACTTGTCCATACGCCGATTGAGCTATTCATCATTGCTGTTTTGCAGTTTTGAGTTTCCTGAAAAGGAGTCGTATTTTGAAAATGAGAAACCTGTAGAAACGATACGAGTATCATTCAAAAAGATAATTCCCCAGCAGGATGCAGGATGAATAGATTTATTATGCAGTTAATGGTGGCTATAGCAGGAAGTTTCCTCCTCGCTGGAGGTTTATTTGCGCAGCGGATGGTTGCGACTGTTAATATCGATATGGAACGTCTACCGCAGGAACACCAAAACCTCCATGTCAGCCTCGAAAATATTGTTGAAAGTTATATTAACGAGCAGGAATGGGCTCCTGATGAGTACGGGTATGACTTTTACATGGATGTTGATATTGTCTTCGAGGAGGCGAAAGCGATCAGTTTCGAGAATCGATATTCAGCGGTAATTGTGGTGTCCAACCGTGCCGATGCGCAGTTCAGCGATAAACGCTGGGAGTTTTCCATTGATCCGGGGATTCAGTTAACCTATTCTGAGCAATTTGAACCATTCCGCTCTTTGCTCGACTACTATGCCCAGATGCTTCATGGGTATGAGTTCGATAAGATTAAGAAGTTCGGTGGTGATCCTTATTTCCAAACCGCCAGACGTATTACTCAGGCGGCGAGGTTTTCAAGCCGTTATTTCACCGGCTGGGACAAACGTGAGGAGTGGGTTGATGAATATCTTGAAGATGCAAACGACCATTACCGTTACCTGAACTTCCTCTATTACACCGGAGAATGGCTCTATTACGACGAACGCGACCGTGAAACTGCGAAACAATACCTCCTCTACGCGATCAAGCAGTTTGATCGTGTCCCCAAGAAACGACTGGAACGCTTTTTTGACCTGAACTACTACAATTATGCCAATGCACTGGCTGAGTACAAGGAGTTTAAGGCACTAAGCGAGATAGCATCTCGAGACCCTGAACACGCTGACTTGTATGAGCGATTGCTGGATAAGTAGGAGTTGTGTTTTACTCCTTAGAGGTTTTAATAATTACTGCATCAATTTGCATTTTTGAAATTGCAGACCCTGGAAATATCCGATTTAGCAATCCCTCCACCCCGAAATACAAGAATCCGGGCTACACTTACTTCACCTGCTACACTTACTGGAATTTGAAGATGATCGGGAAAATTATAACAACGATTGCTGCCCAGATTGGATAGACCGGGAAATAGGTCATCTGCCAGCGTTCCAATGTAGAAAAAGTGGTACGTTTGAGCAGGAATTTTCCGTATAAAAACGCTGAACCAGCAAGGTTTATGAGCAGGATCAAATTCTCGCCAAGAGCTGCAACTTTGTTGGGGCTGAAGCCGAATTCAGATATACGTGCAGCGATCGCCCAGAGTGCAAAAATATCAACTAATAGGGCACTCACTATCAGGAGAAACTGCAAACGGTCGAAGAGATCGGGGGCAGCATGGGGGTCACGTGCTGAAATCGAATAGAGCAGCAAACCGAGAATGACCACGAGAAGTAGATCAAATCCGATCAGCACCTCACGTTCCACCAGAATACCAGTCCCAGTCCAGAGCATGGCGATGATGTAACTGAGCAGTAAGAGTGCAAAGAGCGGGGTAAATAAACGTGTCAGTACCGGTGCCATATTCTCAATGATACTCTGTTTCGCTTCCACCAGCCACCCACTCACCACCACCGCACCTGCGACACCACATGGCAGAAGCCAGGATTGCACGAACAGTTCCGCGTCCATGCCAATTGAGTCAAAGATAAATACGGTAAACATGGTAAGAACTCCACCACCGAATGCGATCAGAGTGAGGTAGATGAACCACTCTCCAGAAAATCGCACAAAATTCATTCTTTGGGAGTGATTGTTCCATTTGCCACCCATATATGCAAGTCCGAGTACAAACCATACCGCAATAGGAAGGTGGATCACCGCTAACAGCTCGGTTGAGCCAAGCCTGGTGAATGGCAGCAAGTTTATCAACAGGGCAGCCGCAACAAATGGCGCGGTTACTTTTATAATCTCACTCGGTTCCAGCCTACGTTTCCAGACGAAGAATGCAGCTAAAAAGGGCAGGATCAGCAGGATGATATTTCGCATATAAAACGATTCAGAATCAGGTGAACCATCAAAACTGAAACCGAAGAGTTGCGGGAGTTTAACTGTAGCTGCAGCGGCTAACGCCAATCCAAAGGCTACAAATGTATCGCTCTGCTTTTCCTCGGATTGTTCATCCCTGACTGGGGGAATGAGTAACTGTTTCCACAAGCGTTCCGAATATTCCAACGCAAACTCACGGGAAATGTCACTCAGATTCCCCATCCGTTTCACGGAGACAAGGAATGCCTCATCCTCATCTAAACCCTGTTCTTCAAGGGATTCAATTTGAGATCGAAGGTGGTCTTCCAGTTCATCCGCATCAACAGACTGGATAGATTGGTGCCTGTTCAGATGCTCACGCCACTGAAGAATTCGATCTTCCATAGACTGTTCAGCTTTCATATTTCCTCTTTATTTCAACTATTCAGCTCTTTTGAAGTGCCGGGTTAAATTCATCCCGCCAGATTCCACGCAGGGCTGCATCAACGACATTCCACTGTTGCTGATGAAGTACAAGCTGCTGTTTACCACTATCGGTCAAACGATAATATTTCCGTTTTCTGCCGGTTTCAGATTTCCCCCAACTGGCAGAGATAGAACCGTTGCGTTCCAGACGGTGCATCAGCGGATAGAGCATGCCATCTGTCCACTGCAGCTCACCATCACTGAGCTCCCCTACTCGTTTGATAATCGCATATCCATAATTTTCACCCTCACTCAATATCGCCAAGACAAGGGGTGTAGCTGATGCTGCGACGAGATCTTTACCAATATCCATAAACCTGCCTCTTGAAGTTCCTCATAGCTTAATACCTGATAGAGCCATCCATAGAAGTATTATACATTATAGCTCTATGTATATGCAAACGGTTGTGCGATGATGTCTCTGGCTCCGGTGTGAATCTCGAGTGTATTATCCGATCGCGTCATCCCGGTGATGATTTGGGCCGGGATCCAGGAAGGTTTTGATATTATTAATGTTGAGACCACACAAATTTCGCTGAACTAGCTGTTAATCCTATTTTACGCTATTATCTGACAAGTAGGAAGGCGGGATTCGAAAAAGATCAGTTCTGGAATTATTCTCCCTCAACATCTACGAATATCGCGGACACGTGATTTCTGGAGTTTTTAAACATTGGACAGTCCAATGCCAAAAATCAAAGCATGTGATTTGATCCACGAGTGCGTTTTTTATCTTAGCAGCATCACTTTCTGCTGCTCGACATCGTTTCCTGCTTTGATCGCGATAAAATAGATTCCAGTTGTCAGGTGGTCGGCGTTCAGGGTATAGGTGTGTTTTCCGGCGGATAGCGACTGGTTGACGATCGACTCTATCTCACGACCCTGAAGATCATACAGAGCTACTTTTATCTGGTTCTCATGTTGAAGTTCAAAATTAATATGGCAGGTATTGTTGAATGGATTGGGGAAAGCATTTAAAGAAACCGACGATGGCAGGGTGGAAATCTCAGTCGTCACTTCATTTTCTTCCTCTTCCTTGAATATCTCCTCCATCACCTCCCCTGTTCCCTCTTCAGGGTCAAGGCTGAAAATTTCACAGGCAGTGACTGCAAAATCGGGGATGGTTCGATAATAACGGGTGATCTCGCCCTCACGGATATCTGGTCCAGCAGCGAGAAACATAATGTGACGGCACCCGTCGCAATCATCTCCGTGCCCGCTGAAACCACCATGCTGATCATCATGACGACCATGATCATTTGTAACCAATAGTGTAGTGTTGTCCTGGTAGATGGGATCGCTCTGGATGGTATCCCAGAGAACACCTACAAGGCTGTCAGCGATTTGAATCTTGTGAGTATAGTCATCCCAGTCGCCCTGATGCCCGGCGTGGTCAACATCTGCGAGATATACCCAAAGCAGAGCAGGGTGGTGTTCATCGATAATACGCAGTGCATTATCCATCACATCCGAATCGTCCCTTCCCTCACTGACAAACATTGGCCAGTACCAGGGACCGTAATCATCGTGAAAACTTGGCAGCCAGAGTGAGGTCAGATATTTGAGGACATAGATACAGTCTTCAGGTTCACCTTCCAATTGTTGACGGTAGTACTCGAAAATGGTCGGCATGGTTGTGTATTGGGTGTTTTGACCGTTGTAAGTGGTGTCGCGCACATCAGTCCATGTGCCACACCACAACGCTGGAATCGCACGTGAGGTAAAGGTATACTGGTCATTATAAAATTCATCGCAGATTGTCCCCTCTTCAGCGATTTCAGCCATATTGGGAACAAATGTACGTTCAGGATCACCGAAGGTCTCAGAATAGCGTGCACCGTCGATAATAACTATCACAACATTCTGAGCATAAACTGAAAATGCAGATATGAGTAAGATGACACTTAGAAGGATTTTCAAAGCAGGACTCCGATTGAAAGCTGGTGGATTGAATGAATTGTTTAAAGTAGAAAAGAAACGAGGGATTTTCCAGAGTCTGCGATGAAGTTGATTCCAATACTTGACCAACTATCCAGGAAAATCGATCCACAAACTTGAGCAGAACATTGTTTCAAAATTCACTCAGTTCTCAATGAAATCGTCGTTACGAAACTGGTGTCTGTCAAGGATATCTTCTCCTGAAACTAAAATTATTTTCTCAAGAGCAGCCTGTTCTCGAAGTTCAGGGGTAAATCCGCACGAAGCAAATAGAACGAGCTGGGTATTTCCTGTCAGATGTTCTGGCAGAAAATGAAGTTTCTGTTTCAGGTTATTGAGGATATTCATGCCGACTTTAGATTTCCACCACTTGCATTCGCCCACAAGAAGGCAGCGTTCGCCCTCATCGACAACTTCCGCAAGCAGATCAAACTCAAAATCTTTCCCCCAGAGTCGTCCGATTCGAAGTACTGGCTGATTAAGTTTTTCTGCCCAATGGTATAGGACATACTTCCTGCAAATATCTTCAAATAAGAATCCAAGATGTGTGTCTAATATTGGTGTTACAAAATTTTCCAACACAACTCTTCCCTGTCCAGCTTGAACGAGACTTTGATATGGAAGCACAAAACGTAACCAGAATGCCACAAATGGATCGGCGATCTGATAAATCCCCTTCTTACTCTTATCTGGTTTTTTCTCTGTAAACGGAACTTCACGTTGAATAAATCCTAGCTCAGTGAGAGTACGTATATACGGACTAACACTCGTAGAAGCCATTCTGCATTTATTTGCAATTTCTGTGAGTCTGGTGGCACCACCTGCAATCGCTGTTAAAATGCTCATATAGGTTGTGAGATTCGTCAATTCCATCCGAAGTAGAAAATGTACTTCTTCGTACAGAAATCCCTGCGTGTTGAACATCTCATCAATGAGATTGTCCTCAAGATTTTTTTTTGAATCAAAGCGTTCAAGATAGGCTGGTATACCCCCCAGTATTCCATAGGCAGCGAGTTGGTCTTTTGCATTCCAGTCAGGAAAAAACAGGGATGCGTCCCAGGGAAGCATCGGTTGCAATTTCAGTTGGCTTGTTCTTCTTCCAAACAATGGTGATTTTTCAGCAAGAATTTTGTTTTCCATAAAGGAAATTTGTGAGCCTGAAATAGCAAGAAAGATTTTCGTATTCTTACCTACACCATCCCACCATCTCTGCAATATTGATAGGAGGGCTGGATTGTCCTCGCAGAGATAGGGGAATTCATCGAGAATGAGAATGAATCGTTCTTTCTTTGCAATTTGGGCTATAATTCCAAGGGCCGCTTCCCACGACCTGAACTCAATTCCCTCCAAAGATATATGAGGTACCACCTGCTGAAGAATCTGGCGAAAATTTTCCAGATTATCCGATTCACGTATCTGCGATGCTACGAAGTAGACGTGCGGTTTATCCTGGCAGAATTTCTGTAATAAAGCAGATTTACCAACTCTTCGACGACCGTAGAGAATGAAGAACTCGGGATTCCCCTTGTCGTATCTAAGTTGTAAATCGGTGAGTTCACGCGTTCTGTTAACAAACATGATCGGCTCAATAGTAGAATACAAATTATTATAATAGTTATTATAATAATTTGTATTCTTTAAATCAAGCACAAATAAAAATTTAAGGAAAGAGTAGGAATCTGAACAGTCTGTCAGAAAAGGAAGATTACTTCTCCCTCAACCAGCAACGTGCTAGCAGCAATGACTGGCGAACAGTTCAATGAAAAAAACTGATTCTTAAAATTATTGTCTCATCTCAAAACTGCTAAGTGTTCGTATTGTCCGGATTCTTACTTTCAAGTAAATCATATAATGGAGTATTTCAATACCTTCCTGGATACCAGCTAACAGCACGCTGGTATGACGCAATCGATCAATACTTCGAGATACTCTATATTTTCGAGAACCGCTGAAAAAGCAAAGGGGTTACTCCGTTGAGTATGGAGTAACCCCTTCAAATTGAACAGAATCTTACTATCTCAAATCGACTTAAACCTGTCCTAAAACTTATTTCAGGTCAAAACGATCCAGGTTCATCACCTTGTTCCACGCTGCAACAAAATCACTCACAAACTTCGCCTCATTTCCTGCTTCAGCGTAAACTTCAGCATACGCGCGAAGCTGGGAATTTGAACCGAAGATGAGATCAAAACGGGTAGCAGTCCATTTTAGATCGCCACTCTTTCGATCATGACCTTCATAGATATCTTCATTTTCCGATGTGGCATTCCACTTTGTACCCATATCGAGTAAATTCACGAAGAAATCGTTGGTCAAGGTACCGGGACTGTCTGTAAACAGACCGTGATCAGTGTTATTGTAGTTTGCACCCAGGGCTCTCATTCCCCCAACCAGAACTGTCATCTCAGGTGCAGTCAAACCGAGCAGTTGTGCTTTGTCTACCATCATCGCTTCAGCTCTCGGACCAAATTTTGCCTTCTGGTAGTTACGGAAACCATCAGCAAGTGGCTCAAGGAAATTGAAAGACTCCGCATCTGTCATTTCTTCTGAAGCATCAGTGCGTCCAGGTGTAAACGGTACTTTGACATCAAAACCTGCCTTCTTTGCAGATTCTTCGACAGCTACACATCCACCAAGGACAATCAGGTCAGCCAGTGAGACTTTGTTATTACCTGATTGTGCAGAATTGAAATCATCCTGTATTTTCGTATATGTATCAAGAACTTTACCCAACTGATCAGGCTGGTTAACTTCCCAGTTGCGTTGTGGTTCGAGACGGATTCGTGCGCCATTAGCTCCACCGCGCTTGTCAGATTTACGGTAGGTTGCTGCAGATGACCAGGCTGTGTAAACGAGTTCGGCATTTGTTAATCCAGATGCAAGGATTTTTGCTTTGAGCTCCTTGACATCGTTTTCGTTAATCAGATCATGGTCCGCTTCAGGGATTGGATCCTGCCATATCAAATCTTCATTGGGAACTTCTGGTCCGAGATAACAGGCTTTTGGTCCCATATCACGGTGGGTCAGTTTGAACCAGGCACGTGCAAACGCATCAGCGAAAGCATCGGGATCCTCATAAAATCTACGTGAAATTTTTTCGTATGCAGGATCAAAACGAAGTGAAAGGTCGGTTGTCAACATCCCTGGTGCGCGACGTTTGGTTTTATCATGCGCCATGGGTACTGTGTCTTTGCCAGCATCACCCTTAGGTTTCCACTGGTAGGCACCCGCAGGGCTTTTGTGCAGCTCCCACTCATAGCCAAAAAGGTTCCAGAAGAAATTGTTGCTCCATTTTGTTGGAGTGCTTGTCCAGGTGACTTCAGGACCACCACCAATGGTATCATCGCCCATACCGCTGCCATGGCTGCTCTTCCAGCCAAGACCTTGCTCTTCAATACCTGCAGCTTCCGGTTCTGGTCCGACTTGAGAGGCATCACCAGCACCATGTGCTTTTCCAAATGTGTGACCACCAGCGATCAGTGCAACAGTCTCTTCGTCGTTCATCGCCATACGTGCGAACGTGTCACGGATATCTTTTGCTGCTTTTAGTGGATCGGGCTCACCATTGGGACCTTCTGGATTCACATAAATCAATCCCATTTCAACTGCGGCAAGGGGATTGTCCAGTTCACGTTCGCCTTTGTAGCGTTTGTCGGTCAGCCAGGTATCCTCACTACCCCAGTAAATACTTTCATCGGGTTCCCAGGTGTCCACTCTCCCACCACCGAAACCGAATGTTTTGAATCCCATTGATTCCAGTGCAACATTACCTGCGAGAACCATTAAATCTGCCCAGGAAATCTTTTTGCCATATTTCTGTTTGATTGGCCAGAGTAATCGGCGAGCTTTATCAAGGTTTACATTGTCTGGCCAGCTATTAAGCGGTGCAAATCGCTGCCCGCCAGTACTGGCACCGCCTCGTCCATCCTGAAGACGATAAGTTCCTGCACTGTGCCATGCCATACGAATAAAAAATGGACCGTAATGACCGAAGTCCGCAGGCCACCAATCCTTTGAATCTTTCATCGTATTGATCAGGTCTTTCTTCAATTCATCAAGGTCAAGTTTTTTGAACTCTTCAGCGTAGTCAAATTCTTTACCCATGGGATTGGATAGATCAGAGTGTTGATGAAGTATTTTTAAATTCAGTTGGTTGGGCCACCAATCCCGGTTGGAACGTCCTTCGCCCAAAGCTGTCGATGGAGCCCCTTGCATTCTGGCTTCACCCTTTGACATTTTTCCGTGACTCATGCATTCCTCCTGCTTCGATTATTAATTTTAGTTCGAGTGTTATCAGATAATTACTTGCAACTGTTGCAGATCCCCCGAACCTCAATATGCGTATCTACAATACTACCAAATTCTTCGATGTCTTTATGAACTTCCAATAAATTAAATTTCTCGTTCTCAAAGTCCCTTACCATCCCACATTTAACGCATACAAAATGATGATGTTGCTTCAGGTTGGCGTCAAAACGCACGCTTTCGTGGCTTGTCCCCAGAGCAGAGATCAACCCAAGATCATTCAACGTCCAGAGAGTACGATAAACTGTATCGAGGGAGACAGTTGGCATTCTCCCTTTAACCAGATTATAAACCCCAATAGCATCCGGGTGATCAACACTGGATGCGATCTCACGGAAGATTTCAAGACGTTGATGAGTCAGTTTTAAGCCCGCTTTCTTGACCGCAGCCTTAAAATGATCAATTCGTTGCTCTATTTCGTTGTTGTCTACTTTCAAGCTCGCTGCCTATTCCTGTTTCATTCTTATTTAGGAATGTAGCATGATTAGATCTGGTTGTCAAGCTGATTCTCAATTGTATACATAGCTCCATTTGTTAAGTTCCACTAAAATAAAATGATCTGAAGGTCCATTCCAGAACAAAACCGAGGAAATATACCTGCTCATCTTCTCGAGCAAAATAGTCGTTCTTTTAAAATTACGAACTGTTCCAAGTTTCTGAACCTTACCCCAACATCCATCGCTGATGGGAATAATATTTTCCAGAGCTGATCGCATGAATTGATAGGGTTGTGTATTCATGGTGCCTCAATTTGATTGTAGTAGTTGATCGGATCGTTTCATACATGAAGGATCCAGTAATAATTGTTCCCAGATTTTGTTCAAACCGGAAATTCATATTACCGGTCTCATTGTGGAAGAGCAAGAAATTTCACAGATAATTATCAAGTTTCTCTACCCCAACTACTCATACAAACTATTGAAAAAACGAAATATTCAGCACCTCAATTCATCATCGAATTTAAGATCGTCGTATTTGTAACCGATGCAGGAAACAGTTACCTTTATCGTTTGCGAAAATCATACTTAGATCCTATCTGATTGCTGTCTTACCTGCGGTTCAAGGGGCGTGTTGCATGCAGAACAGTGTGCTGATTCTAATTGTGGAAGCGATGATTGTGTATTTGCTTGTGCTCTCCTCACATGCTTTACGTCACCGTTTCGGGCTTGCTCTGTTCTATTCTCTGATGGGTGGGATTACTGCGATCATGTCCTGGGTAACTGATGCCGGGGTGCAGGTAGAGGTTTTCGGGATTACTTTTATGATCGGATCGACGGTTTTTTACACTTCCCTTCTGCTGGGTGTGTTTGTTGTTTATGTGTTTGATGGTCCCAGGGCGACGCGTGTGGCTATTTTCACAATTATCGGTGTTTCTGTACTCGTACCATTGATAGCAACGGCGTTGCACTTTCAGATGCGAATCTCGATGCATAATCCACTGAGTTATGTGCCGGTTCCCAGTTTACGGGTTAATACTGCCTCAGTAATTGCCACATTCCTCGATCTTGTATTTCTTGCAATCGCCTGGGAATATCTAGGGAAACCTCAATTTCGGATGAAATTATTATTACGTTCCTTTTTTACTCTGCTTGGGGTTATGTGGCTGGATGTTGTCCTATTCTCAACAGGTGCGTTTTTAGGTACACCACACTATTTAGGGATATTGCAAGGGACACTTTACAGCCGCTTGATTATCTCAATTTTTGCCAGTCCATTTTTATGGGGATACCTTTATTGGCAAAATTCAAAGAAGGATGTTTTGATAGAGGCGCGCCCCGTATTGGCGATATTGCAGCAGGTCGCAGATATTAAACTGGAGTTGAGCCTTGCTCAACAGGAGATAGAAAGGCGGAAAGAGGCAGAATTAAAATTGAGTAATGCAATTAAGGAGCTTAAAGTAGCAAATTCTGAGGTTAAAACTCTGCAGGGGTTTCTGCCAATTTGTGCTAATTGCAAAAAAATCAGAAATGATCAAGGATATTGGCAACAACTTGAACAATATATTTCAGCAAACTCAGGCGCCACTTTCAGCCATGGGATTTGCCCTGACTGCATCGAGAGTTACTACGCTGAGATTCGGAAACACAAAAAAGACATATCAAATCCTTCGACTTGAAATAAGAACTCATGAGTTTTAAAATCCATGAGTCACTCCCCAACAACCCTTGCAGGTATCCTCCATTTTAGAGTATTCTCAAGCTGAACAATCAATGAGGAAGCATGAATTTACCGATGATAGCAATTGTGGGACGTCCCAATGTGGGCAAGTCCA
>JAIOHU010000015.1 GCA_019912845.1 bacterium | reverse complement strand
CATTTGATATTTCTGAAGCCACGGTTCGATGTCTATCGTGCAGTCTCGAAGCAGATACAAGCTATTTTCCACGAATTTACCGACCTTGTGGAACCACTCTCCCTTGATGAAGCATATCTCGACGTAACCTCGAATAAAATGAACAATCCATCCGCGACGTTGCTCGCAACTGATATCCGTAAAAGGATACTGAGAGAAACCAATCTGACTGCAAGTGCTGGGGTTTCGTTCAATAAATTTCTCGCAAAGGTCGCTTCCGACTTGAACAAACCAAACGGTCAGGCGGTCATTGAGCCAAAGGACGCGGAAAGATTCCTGGAAGCTTTGCCAATCCGTAAATTCTTTGGAATTGGTGCTGCGACAGCTGAGAAAATGAAAATTCTGGGCATTGAAAAAGGTGCCGACCTGAAAAAATATTCCGAAGTGGAGTTGATTAAACTATTCGGGAAGAGTGGGGCGTGGTATTTCAAGATTGTGCGGGGTGAGGATCGTCGTGAAGTGAAAACGGACAGAATCCGTAAATCTGTGGGTGCGGAGAGGACATTTCTTGAAGATTTATGTACTGATGCAGAGATGATCGAAAAGCTGGATGAGATTATTGATATTGAAATCGGCAGGCTCAAAAGTGTGCGTACCAGCGGTACAACAGTCACCCTGAAGATTAAATACAATAACTTTGTGACCCGTACAAGGAGCAAAACCTTGCGTCATCCAGTGAGAAACAGGAGTGAATTACGAGCGGTGATTATGGAACTGCTGCACACACCCACATTGCCGGAACGACCGGTACGTCTGCTGGGAGTAACCCTCTCAAACCTGACACTCGAACATGAAGATGATGGGCAGATGATGTTGGAATTAGAATAATATGGGCTGTCCCATAACGCAGTTTCTGCCCGCGTCACGCCAGCGTGTTGCTAGCTGTTAACCAGGAAGCTAGTGATATTATAGTATTTAGAAATACAAGAAGAAGGGAATTTTCTCGAATAATTAAGTTTTTCGATCTAAGACAAATTGAACAGTTGGAAGGAAAAATAAATGAAACTCGCATATATGACAGATGTACATTTAAACTTTCTGAAAGCAGAAGCTTTTGCTGATTACCTGGAATCAATAAAAGAAGTAAATCCAGATGGAATTCTGCTTGGTGGAGATATTGGCCAGGCAAATTCCTTTGAATTCTTCCTGAAGACAATGGCATTTGATCTGAAAGCTCCAATCTGGTTCGTACTGGGAAATCACGATTATTATCATGGGTCAATACAGGAGGTCGAGAATAAAGCCCGCGAGTTGAGTAAGGAAAATGAGTTTCTCTTCTGGTTGGATTCCTGCGCACCGATCAAGCTGGGGCATAATATTTACCTTGCTGGTTGTGGTGGATGGGGAGACACTTTATTGGGAGATTTCAAAAACTCGTCAGTTCTTCTGAATGATCATATTTACATTGACGAGCTAAGCGAGATTTCCAGGGAGAAGCTGGGAGTTACTCTGAGGGGTGAAGGATTAAAAGCAGCAAACAAGCTGAGGGATCAACTGGAACAAATCCCCCAAAATGCGGAAAAAATTTATGTGCTCCACCATGTCCCTCCCTTCAGAGAGAGCTGCTGGCATGCTGGGAAAATAAGTGACAATCACTGGTTGCCCTTCTTTGCCTCGAAATTACTCGGGGATGCACTTTTGGAGGAATCGATGAAACGCGAACATTGTACTTTCAAAGTATACTGCGGGCATACCCACAGCGGAGGTAACGTCTCAATATCGGATAACTTGCATGTTCGTACGACTCCCGCAAAGTATGGGAATCCACGCTTTTATGTGTTGAATCTTGAGGAATAGAATAGAATCTAAAATTCCTTTGCTGTTCGCATTGGCAAATAGGCAAGTATCTATGGTTGTCATTGCGAACACCGTGAAGCAATCTCTTTGCAACTTAGAATAAGGTTGCCACGACACTTCGTCCATCGTGATGACGTATATCTGCCAATCTGGAGTTTGGCGCTCCAATAGCGCTCCGTTGGTACTCGATCAGCACTCAACACATTATCTCATAAGCATCTCATTATCTCATTATCTCATAAGCACAATCTTCTGAGTAATTGACCTGTTCTCAAACTGTACTTTCAGGAAATACATGCCTGATACGAACTGATTATCTGATGAGTTTGAGTCAAAAAGATAACGATGGTAGCCAGCCTCATAATGATTGGTTAATGAATATAATTGCTGTCCCAGGATATTGAAGATTGAAAAGGTCACCTCGCCATTTTCCGGTAGTGCGAAAGGTATAGTGACACTGGGATTGAAGGGATTCGGATATCCCTGATCGACTGAAAATTCTGTCGGAAGTGGCGCAACATCAAGGTTCAGTAGGGTGTAAGCCCCCTTTCCGTACTCGAGTGCGTTATCATTGTTTTGAACTACAGGAATCCTGGTACCATCTACAGCAAAGACCACATAGCGCATAGGATGACCACTTACGAAGCCCTCGAGATTATGTTCAGCATCCCCCTGCCACGCTGTCACCGGTGTGTATGGCTGATCATCAAGAATCGCTCCTTTGCCTACCAAAGTGTTGCCGTCATAAAGTTCTATGAAAACAGGTTTCAGCTTTTGCAGATCGTCTCTGAGGCTGACAATAACAGCGTAGGGTAAACCAGTTGGTTGGGGTGCGTCTTCGACAACTGGGATATTCAGGTATCTGTTTTCTTGTATTGTTGCGAGAATTCCATCATCCCAGTTGTACGTGAATGTTCGTGTTGTGGTTGGGAAGACAAAATAGCCTTCACCCGGCACCTGGTCGGGGAAGGTGTTTATGCCCAATTCAGGAAGCCAGATATCGCCATCATCATTCTGAACAATGCTGACATCATTCGCTATTTCAGCCAGTCCGACAGTGATATCCTGAAGCTCAATAAATGGATAGCCGATCCAGTTCCAACGGTTTTCCAGCAATAAAAATTCGGTTAGCGGATCAACAGGAGTTCCAGTAAAGGAAATCGTTGATTCGTCAGAAACGAACAGCTTATATCCCTGGGTTATATCGATCCCCCCGATTGTATTAATGAATGGAGGAATAACAATTCCACCATCAGACTGGTACGCAATTACTAGACTTTCAACCGCTCCGAAGATATCCATTGCATTTTGATTTTCTGGCTCGATACAGGTGGATATAAGTTCGAAATAATTTGCCTGTAATGGAATGTCAAGAACTGGGGGAGGTTCTACCCAGTTATCATCAAGTATCACTTCCGTATAAGGTGCAAAACCAAAAGTTCCATCTCCCAGTATATAGTCAGCCTCCAGATCTTGTAACATGTCCTCCATTGACCAGAGGCTGAAAGTCATATTATTCCCGTAAGTAAATCCAGGCAAATCATGGTCGTCATTGCCCTCCCATGCTATCAGGGGAAGTGGGAATGGGTTTTCATCCGGCACATCGACGTACCCAACGCAAAGCTCCCCATCAAAGACAGCGATAATGTCCCCATCGCCTAATTGACGATCTCTGTAAGTGGCATCATTGATAATGATTGGGTAGGGTAACCCAGTAGGTTCAACAGCAAACCACGGGTAAACGCCAATGTGTATTGCTGTAATCCAAACGGACTCAGTTTCCATCCCAGGAAAATCAGGAACAACTAAGATTAAAGCTTCCCATAGAAACCAATCAATATATTCTTCAAGATCAACATTTGTTGTCACAAAAACTTCTATCTCCTCCCCAGCTGGAATAAAGGTGGTTTCGTATTCCAGTTCCAACCATGGTTGAATGCCATGTTCGATGTATTCGATTTCAAAACTGACACTGACATCCTGACCGCCAGTATTTTGAATCGTAAACACATCGTTATCCTGACGCCCCTGAACTATGAAGGTAAATTGATCAGGCTGAACCTCAAGAACCGGAGGATTATTGGATTCAATTTCAAAGTTCAACTCGGAAACTTCGGATTCAACGATGTTGACTTCTACTGGTTCTATTTCGAGGTAGAGCGGTGAAACTGCCTCAACAGTGTATTCAGCTTCATTCAAGGAAAGGGAATACAAACCATCCGAGTCGGTGAAAGTGTTTCTGTAAAATTCACCTTCGCTGTCATAGACAACAATTTCGACATTTTCAATTGGTTCTCCGGTTTCAGTATCCGTCACCGTGCCCATTAGGAAACCTGGGTGTCCCAGTGTAAAGGTGACCGCTACGGTTGTTAGTTGGTCCTCTGCATTACTCTCGATATTCAACAACGCTTCATAAACACCCTCATAATGATTATTCATGTGCATGAGGATCATGTGGTAGGATGTGTCTGTGGGTGCAACTCTGCCGCGGTCACTGAACATTCTCAGCCAACGTTCACGTTCTGAATTTTCAATGCTGTACATGACCGCATTTTCCAGGAGTGTGCCAGTATCCCAGTTCAGTCCATACCCAATCTCCCAGGTTTGTGTGGTGAGGATAACATGACCAAGCCCCTCCTCCCACTCAACCAGAACCCTGTCGCCGTTTGGATCATCGACAATGGTGTTTACGTGGGGGAAATGCCTTCCGCCAATCAAATCGTGACTCGCCTGATTTCCTACGATCTCTTCATCAACACCAGTCACAATGGGATGATCTTCATCAACTACATAGTTCGTGCCATGAGGTTCATAGAGGTTGTAATAACCATTCCAGAACTCCCATTCCATATCCATGGTGCAGCCGTGAAACTGTATCCACCCACCATCCTGCACATAATTCTGGAAGTAGTCATGGTTCTCTGCAAATCGGTCGTAAAATTCCTGTGGTTGAACCGAACTGAATACGATTGTCGAATATTCCGATAAATCCAACTGCCCCATATCTTCTGAATTTGCGATGTCATATTGAATTATCAGCTCATCGAGAATCTCAGGGACTGATGCATAGCCCCAGGGTGTTTCGTCTTCAAAGATTAGAAAATAGGGGAAATCGAGTTCTGTTCGCTGAGGTTGAGTGGGTATGGTTTGCCAGGCAGTAGCGTCAGTTGATGATCGTGGTGGAAAGAGTGGCGCGGGACGATTCCCTCGGTTGTATATTCGTTCAGCGAACCTGCAATTATTCAGCAGCAAATTTTCATCGAGCTGAAAGTCCATGTCTATCAGATAGTTCAGGTCCGCAGCGCATTCGGATAGGTTGACAATGTGAAGAATCTCATTGTACTCACCACCAAAATCAGATTGCACAACGATTTCAAGCGGAAAAATCAGCATCTCAGGCAATGGTGTCAGGGGTATATCAAGGAGTTGATCGTCACCCTCCTCGATAGTAACAATCTGCTCAAAGCCGACAAAGCCCTCCAAATTACAGGTCAATTGATAAGTGTCCGGGGGGATATTAACAAACTGGTAGAAGCCTTCTGCATCGCTTAGTGATTCGTACTCCGTCAATTGCACAATTACCCCTTCAAGAGGCATATCATCACAGGAATTGGATATTGTACCGCCGAGGTTTTCCGAAAGGCCAGTTGTGACGGTTGAAAGGAATGCTGCAAAAAACAGTAATGCTGATCGATACTGCTTGAATCGGTTCTTGAGTTTCGTTGACATGGTGTACCCCCTGACTGGAAAAAGACTGTGATTCTTTTAACCTATTCGCAATTTCAGTGCGAGTCAACATGTTTGAACATTAAAGTTGTACTGAAGTAAAGCTGCGGAGCTACCAAGAGAGCCGGCCGGCAATTTGGGTGAGGGACGAGTTCACTGATGATTTGACTATTGGCATTGAAAGTATTCAGCTACAAAATGACTGCATGGTTGTTTTGTGTGGGGTAATGAGTGCGTGCTTTTCAGTTTGTCCCAAAACACTGTTTCCGCCCGCGTCATCCCGGTGATGAGTTAGGCCGGGATCCAGGAGGGTATTGATATTATTAATGTTATGAATTTAACAGATAGCGATTCTTGAAAATAATATCCGCCCGCGTCATTCCAACATGGTTTTAGCTGGAATCCAGGAAGATATTGATATTATTAATGTTAGAAAATAAAAATCACGCGAATTATTCCAGAAATATCTGAAATTATTTATTCTCAGACAACTTGTGAAGCTCACACTCATAACATCCGCATCACCGTCGGGTGTTGTTAAACGAATCATCTGGAATGATCGAGTGAACCCTGTTATTCCAGAGAATACTAGTTCCACCAACAGAGTAATTAAACATTGGACAAGTCCAACCCCAACACTCAAAGGATGTGAGTTGATTACCTAGCGATTTTCTTCCTGAATTCTCTTTCGAGTGTAGGGAATCAAGCCGCCTGCATCGATAATGCCAAAGAAAAACTCATTGAAAGGTGGGAATTTGAAAGTTCCCTTTTCTCCACGAATTTCACCCTTCTCGAAATCAATTTCGATAGAATCACCATGCTCAAAGTGATCGTAAGCGTCACGGTTGGTGATTAACGGCATCCCGACATTCACGCCATTGCGGAAGTAAATGCGACTGAAAGTTGACGCGATGATCGCACCGACACCTTTCACCTTCAAGCAAACAGCAGCCTGTTCACGGCTGGAACCGCAGCCGAAATTTTTACCCGCCAGAATGACATCATTCTGCTGTACATTGGCAGCGAAATCCGGGTCGAGATCCTCCATGGCATGCTCACCCATCTCAGCCGGATCATTTACTGTGTAAGTGTATTTTCCCGGGAAGATGACATCTGTGTTTATATCGTCGCCGTACTTCCAGACTTTTCCTTTTATTACTGTTTGCATGATATTTCCTGTATTGTGCTAGTTGTTTTCAATCCTATTACTAGTGCAAAAACTTCCTGAGAATAAAGCCTGAAATCCCTTGACATCAATTCGTTCTCTTTCGAATACTGGCTTTAAAAAAGGAATCACTGCTTCCTCAGTAATCAACTCAACTCTACCCTCAAAAATATTTTCCAGGTATTCTACAATATCCATAAAAGTTTTGAATGTGTTTTCACGGAGTGTTACCAGAAAGTCCAGGTCGCTGTTTTCATGTGTCTCATCACGAGCGATTGATCCGATCAGAGAGAGTTTTGCAACACCCAATTCCTGAAGAACAGAACGATTCTCTTCAAGGAGGTGAAGGACTTCATCTCGTCGGTAAGGTTTTCTGATTTTCGTGACATTCATGTATTCAACTCAGTTACCTGGTCATCAAAACTGGTGAAAGTGTTGCTTTTCTTAATTCGCTGAAAATCAACGCCATATCAACTGGTATTTCACGTGGATCACTAATTTTTCCAGTCACCGCACTAACCGCGCATGTATGCGGACTGGCGAGGAAAACCTCTGATTCACGGTTCCCCATGCGTCCCTTGAAGTTACGGTTTGCGGTGGAGATGGTTTTCTCGCCAGTTGCAGGTACACCCAGGTGATTGCCCATACAAGGTCCACATCCCGGAGTCGCAAGTGTTCCGCCTGCTGAGACGATGGTTTCGATATACCCGAGACGCATGGCGTCAATCATCACCTTTGAGCTGGCAGGTATTACCACCAGACGTGTGCTTGAGTCGATATGTCTCCCTTTCAGCACATGGGCAAGAATCGCCAGATCATCGAGACGGCTGTTATTGCAGGTTCCCACGAACACCTGCTCGATAGTTTCACCAGCAACCTCAGTAACTGGTTTCACATTATCAACAGTATGGGGACAAGCGACTACCGGCTCCAGTTCAGAGAGATTCATATCGACTACAGCGTCATAGTTGCATCCCTCATCGGAGTAGACAGGTTCATACTCAGCCGCCGCTCTACCTTCGAGGTAATTGAAGATCACTTCATCGGGGGGAACATAACCAACCTTTGCACCCATTTCGACAGCGAGGTTACAAAGAGTCATTCGTTCGGAAACAGTAAATTTACCGGCGGCTGGACCTGTAAATTCTACAGCCATGTAAAGTGCACCATCCGCCCGTATCTTACCGATGATTCCGAGTGCGAGATCTTTAACATATACACCATCCTGAAACTCACCTGTGATGTTAATTCGCATGGTTTCTGGAACACGGAACCAGATCTTGCCTGTTGCCATGATAACTGCAGTTTCACTCCGAGTGACCCCAGTCCCAAAGGCACCGAAGGCACCGTAGGTGGTGGAATGGGAGTCTGATCCGGTCATAATAGTCCCGGGCAGGCAGTGACCATTCTCTGCCATTACCTGGTGGCAGATGCCGTTATTGATGTCGTAAAATTTTTTAATGCCGTGCTTTTTGACAAATTCTCTGATATCTTTATGATTTTGTGCAAAGGCTTCATTTGCCGGTGGAACACAGTGATCGAGCACAACCAGGTGAATATCGGGATTGTAGAGTTTATCGACCCCGATTTTTGCGAAAGTTTTCGATATGGCGGCAGTGTTATCATGGCTCATGGCAATATCGGGAATAACTTCTACTATCTCACCAGGAACAACGTGCGATTTTCCGCTATATTTCGCGAGAATTTTTTCTGAAAATGTTTTCTGCATGAGTTACCCTCTTGGAAAGTAGCTTCTCTTCACGTGAATAATATGGTATGTTATCACGATTTTATGCTAAAATCAAAGATGTAGGAGTGTTCTCGGGAAGAATAGCGGCAGGGTAAACCAGGAAGAGGAATACAGTAGATATTTATGAATAGAGCTTCAACATCAACTGAGAATAGCCCAATCGATAGCAGCAAAGCTGAAACCCTATCGCGTCAGAAGATGGTGCATGAAGGGTTGCTGGTTACCCTGCTGACAGTACTTACCAAGCTGACTGGTTTCGCACGTGAGCTGGTGTTGGCGTTCTATTTTGGCACCACGATTGTAGTCGATTCGCTTCGTGTCGCGGTTGATATTTCCTTCCATGTCTGGGGTGTGATCGCAGGAAATGTGATTGAGCACTCCATGATCCCGATCCTTGTGAAATGGCGGACACGGGGGGCTCATCGATCAGTAGCCTATCTCTTGAGAGTAACAGCATGGTTCGGATTAGCGCTCTCACTACTGGCAATGGTTGTAATCTGGTATTACTCACCAAAAATCGCAATGCTTCAAGCTCCCAGCTTCCCGCCTGAAAAGATGATCGTTGTCAGCGAAATGATCCGTTGGATCGCCCCTTCAGTGCCATTGTTTGTAGCATGCAACCTGTTGGGCTATCTGCTCATCAGTGTACAAAAGTTACGTGTGTTTTCGATGTTGGCAGTGTTTCAGAATTTTGGATTGATTTTGGGAGCTGTGCTGGTTGGGTTGCAAGTATTTCCTCCCTATTGGATGAGTGTTTTTTACGTTTTCTCAATGATAGTTGCTTTGGTATTTCTGGTTGTCGATGCAAAGAAATTTCTGCCGGGAAAAGTGAGATTTACCTGGAAACGGACTCGTGTGATTCTATTTCCCTTCATTGCCAGCCTGACACCATTGTTGATCCTGGCTCTTGTGACGCAGATGCGTTTGTTTATTGATAAACGTATCGCTTCAGACCTGGTGATTGGAGCGGTCTCGGCATTGTGGTATACTCGTTTTGTAGTCACAGCACCGACCCAGACCGCTGGGTTGGCGATAACTCGTCTCATACTGCCTCATTTCAGCGCGATGATCCAAAAGCAGGAAGCGGATCAGGTGGGGCGTCAATATCTGATCCTTTTGGAGTTAAGTTTGTGGATGCTTCTGCCCTTGGTTTTACTGGTGGCATCCTGCAGTGAACAACTGGTGACAGTAATTTTTGCACGAGGAGCATTTCAGGAGAAATCTATTGGATTGACGACTATTGCACTTATCGGTGCGAGTCCCGGACTTTGGGTGTTGATGATCAATCCTTTGACCAACAGAATTTTTAATGCCCAGGGCAGAAACATCTTGTTGATGATTGTGGGTAGTTTGACCATTCTGATGAATATCGTTTTAGCGTACGTACTTTCTGATCCAAACGGTGTCGCATTGGGTGTTGCGGGGGTTGCATTTGCGAATGTGATCGCTCAATTTACAATGACTTTTATCCTTCTCTGGTTTTTACCGGGGAATGTAACCTTCAAATCAATTTTAATTATTTTCAAATGGTTTGCAGGTGCTGCAATTATATTCGGAATGCTTACCATGTTACCCGATATTGAAAATAACTGGTTGCATATCATGGTGGTCGCTTTGATTATTCTACTGGGTTGGAGCGGATTAACATTGATTCTTCCAGGCGGACGTGATTCCTTCAAACGTTTGATGAAGTCTGTGCAAAGATCAAAGGGTGGGTCATGAGCAACAGAATTCAAAGCCGATTGACAGAGTTAATCGCAAAATTATACCGCAGGAGCATTGAGTCCGAGCGTGAGGGGATTCTTGATCCTGATTATGGCAAAAATGAGTTTATCAATCCCCGTTTTCAAGAAGGTTGCCTTCTGTTTGCAGGTGCAGTTCGATTAAGAGTCGGTATTCCTGATGAAGTCTCAGACAATGAACTGGAAGAAGCCTCGATTTCCGCCATGCGTGCCTGGTTTGAACTCCAGCATCGCAAAGGTGGTGTAATCGTCATTCCTCACGGAAAAGCGGATCATCATGCAACCGCTTATGGGTTGATCGCTATTTCTCGTGCCCTCGATTTACTTGGCGAACGTGTACCCGGGCAGTTTCGCAGTCGTGCTGAAAAACGGTTGGTTCGTGCCGCTACAACCCTCTCTCGAATGCCACAACCTTTGGGACTGGAGACTGTACCCTTACGTTTTGCAGCCTTCCACAGCACAAGCGACTGGACACTGAACAGTAAGATCGAAAGTATTGTCGTACGTGAACGTATAAAAGCCTATTCCGCAGTCAGTCACGCTTTGGATACAGAGACAGAAAATTCTCTGGATGCGGGTGTACTCGCCTTAATCCTGGCATTTTTTACACTCTGCATTGATAAACCATCCGAGCAGGAAAAACGCTTATGGCAGCGGATATTACGACGTTGTCTAATCAGTACGACACCGACAGGTTTTTTTGGAGGCGGGGCTGAGGTATCGGTGGCTTGTCTACCTGTAATGGCTGGATTTCAAATACTTGCTGCAGAATTTGAAGATGCTGCTGAAATTGTCAGAAGGATGGATATCGCCTGGGAAGAAGGGATTTATGACCAGATATTCGAAGATAGTGTTCCCCATTTGAATCCAATCTGGCACTTGACACTGCTTGCGGAATATGCGAGAGTTGAACGAGAAAAGTCTGAAACCCCGTCCCCGAAGCCCGTGGTTGTAGATCCTGTCTTTCATGCTGACGGTTCTGGATTCATTGAGATGGAGGATTGGCAGATAAGGCTGGGTCGTGGCATGACAGTAGGATGGATACACCACAGTAAATCCGAATCGATACGTATCCTGAGTTCACCAGAGGGGTTGTATGAAGGACCATGGCTATTTCGAAAAGATCATTTTTTCCAGCCGGGAATCTCTGGTGATTTTCAAGTTCAAACTGAAAATCCATATTCGATAGAGGGGACACTACGAGCTCTCTCTTTGCACTCTTCACAGGCACTCTTACCGGGAGCTGAAGAGTTGGGATTAAAATCCAGGAAGCGAAAATATGGTCCCAGACTCGTTCCACAACACAAACCTCTGGCGATGAAACGATATACTCAGGACGGCTACTGGCGTGAAATTGAGATGAAAGATGGTGCATTGACCATCGAAACCCGTTTATCCGGGCAGTGCAGATATCGTTTGCCGGTTGTCTGGATAGGTGGTGTATTTGGAGCAATCCGAGTAGGCAATAATGTTATCCCCGCAGCACGACCCTTTGATGAGATCAATGTCCGTGAAATCACATTGATTGGAGGACCATATCCTAATTGGGTGGTACGTTTTGATCATCCGGTGATGGTGTCCTATTCGCCGATACGAGGGTTGGTACACATGCACCCCTTGCGCTATTTTAACGTCGCCTCGGGAGTGTTGGATATCATCATGTCAGATCGCTTGCACATGGCGTGGCGAGTTGAGGAATAAGCATAATTATAAAATTATGTAATTATTAGGGTTAGGCAATTATTTGTAAAATTATATGTGGTGAATATATTCACTGCTCCACAACATCCGCAGATGTTGTAGATGTGGCTGAAAGGGTGAAGCGCGCACTCACCAGCTCGCGTGATACAGCAATGAACCTATTATTCAATTATTGAACTTAAGGCTGAGAAAAAAGATGAAAAAAAATGTATTGATTACTGGAGCGACATCAGGGATAGGATTGGCAACTGCAGAATTGCTGCACAAACAAGGCTATACAGTCATCGCATCAGGTCGCAATGAAACCCGGCTGACGGAATTAAAAGAAAATGGAATAGCTGACTATACTATTACCGCCGACCTGGCAGAAAAAGGGATGCCGGAGAAGTTGATAAAGAGCACTCTCGCCTATACAAAAGGTAGTTTGGATGTCCTGGTGCATTCTGCAGGTATCCTGAAACCCGGCGGGATGGAGAAAGAAACAGTAGAGGGATTTGATTTTCAGGTTAATACAAATTTGAATGCCAGTTTTGCACTCTTGAAACACGCCTGGGATGCCCTTGCAAAAACAAAAGGTAATGCCGTATTGGTTTCAAGCATAACAGGATTACGTGCCTTTCCGGGGTTAGTATCATACTGCGTCAGTAAAGCAGGACTGGATCAGTTAGTACGTTGCGCCGCATTGGATGGAGGAGCTCTGGGAATCCGTGTGAATGGCGTGAATCCTGGAGTAGTGATAACAGACCTTCATAAACGTGGTGGGATGGATGAGGAGAGTTACGCTAAATTCCTCGATCATGGTAAAGAAACCCATCCAATGGGACGAGTTGGAACTGCGGATGAAGTAGCGGGAACCATCGCATTTCTGGTCTCAGAGAAAGCGCAATGGATTACCGGTGTGACCATGTCTGTCGATGGGGGCAGGCAATTAACCTGTGCCAGATAACAGATGCAATCCTCCAAGCCAACATATTCTCAGCAATCATTTATTGACTCAATCCGTAAGTACACCAGAGCACATCCTCTGGCAACTTTGCTTATCATTGCTGCTTTTTTACGTTTGCTGGCGGTGATTTTCGCCAAGGGGTTCATGGCATCAGATGACCACTTTGTAGTAATCCGTCCAGCGTGGGATTGGTTGAACGGTATCCCTACATGGTTTTCCGATGACACCCCAGTAGCACGTGGAGTGATCTATCAGTACAGCATCTTTGTGATGATGTGGGTGTTGAAACTGTTTGGCATTACGGATCCTGAAGTTGTGATGTATGTGAACCGTTTCCTGCACGCCGTCTTCTCGCTTTCAATTGTCTGGATGGTTTACAGGGGATTGAAATTTTTTGCTGATGATCGTGCGGCGTGGTATGGTGGGCTTCTCAATTCGATTTATTTTCTGATCCCATTTTTCGCAGTTCGTAATCTGGTGGAGGTGATGGCACAACCATTCCTGCTTGGTGGGTTGTTGCTTCTGGAGTATGAAGTACGCGAGCGGAAAAAGGCTCAATATGCGTTCTATGCCGGAATACTGCTCGGCATCGCTTTCATGATACGAATCCAAACCGCAGTTTGCCCTGCTATGGTCTTTGTCGTCTTGATCGTGATGAGAAGATGGGTTCATCTGCTATGGTTTTCTGCCGGTGGGCTGCTGATGGTTCTGCTTCAGGGTACCATCGATTATCTATCGTTCGGAATGTTCCTCAGTTCAGTTCTCTATTCATTGGGATATCAGGCGGAAATTGTACACAGCTTTGTCACAAATCCCTGGTATACCTATATTCTTCTTCTACTCGGTGCATTTATTCCACCCTTTTCCTTTCTGATATTTCCCTGGATCGCAAAAACTGCAAAACGACTACCAATCCTATTTTATTCAACCCTGTTTTTTTTCGCGGTTCATAGCTTTATACCTCAAAAACAGGAACGATTTATTCTTCCGATTTTTCCACTGCTCATCTTTCTTTTAGCAGCAGGCTGGGCGTATTCGAGCTGGCGTGACAAAAAGTGGGTTAGAGGGCTTTGGAAATATGTAATTGTGATGAATATAATTTTACTACCACTGGGAATCTTTAATTATTCGCAGAAAGCCCGAGTTGCGCCATTGGTCAGCCTTGCACACAGCGAGAATGTAGGTGAGGTGATCGCTGTGACCATTGAAAATCCAATATGGTTGCCGCATTTTTACGCACAAAAACCGCGTAGTGAGTTCTTCTACGTGTTTAAACAAAACGATTTTGACAAGTTGGAAACAAAATTAAAGGATATGGATACCACTAATTCGATTGAGTATACACATGCAATTATCTTCTCGCATAAGAACCCCGAACAATACAAACAACGTCTGGAGGGGATGGTTGGCAGCCTGGAACTGCAAAAACATATCGGACCGAGTCTGGCAGATTGGATTTTGCACAAGCTGAACCCAAAATTTAATCACAGCAAAGAATCGTGGATATACAGGGTAAATAGAAATCGGGAATAATGAGGAATCATACTCGATTTTGGGAAGGACAAACTCCATTTCATTAAAATTATCAAGACTGATAATGTACCTGAACCGCAACAAGGGAATTATTATGAAAATAATCAGTTGGAATGTTAATGGTTATCGCGCGCAGTGGAAAAAAGGTTTTGAAGAGAAATTACAGGAATCCAACGCGGATATTTATTGCATTCAGGAGACCAAGGCGTGGACAGAGAAACTAACCAAAGCGCAATTACAACCACTCGACTATAAAGCATTATTCAGCCGTCCAGAAAAGTCTGGCTATAGTGGTGTAGCGACTTTTACACGTCCCGAACCGGTCTCCGTTGTTGAAGACTTTGGAGAAGAGCAGTTTAACCGTGAGGGACGAGTCCTGATCACCGAGTATGACAAATTTACGCTGGCGAATATCTATTTCCCGAACGGCAAAAGCCGCGCTGAACGTCTGAAGTATAAAATGGATTTTTACGAGAAAACACTTGAGATATTTTCAGGGATGACGAAGCAGGGAAAGAATGTGATCGTATGCGGGGATTATAACACCGCACATAAACCAATTGACCTGGCACGTCCCAAAGCGAATGAAAAAATCAGTGGGTTTCTGCCAGAAGAACGTGAATGGATAGACCGTTGGATAGCTGCCGGCTTCGTGGATATCTTCCGTGAGTTTAACGATAAACCTGAACAATACACCTGGTGGGATATGCGAACAAGAGCACGTGATCGGAATATCGGCTGGCGTATTGATTATCATTTTGTGAGTGAACGCATGAAAGATGCTGTTACCTCCGCATGGATTGAAGCCGAGGTTATGGGATCAGATCATTGTCCGCTGGGAATCGAGTTTGATCTTTCAAAATTATAGAGATAAACGGTTATCAATAAACATAGAAAGGGTATGCAAACTAATGCATACCCTCGCACCATACAATTTCATTGGTACTGCGGTCTAATTGGTCGCAACCAACCGAGAGCAATCAGTCGGTCAGGAAAAGAAACGAGCTAGAGAAGAGTACTACAGCAGACCTTGGAAGTAGTCACCATCTTACTCTCGCCTTAGAATACAATGGATATTCGTCGAATGCATCAGAACCAATGCTACAAAATCTGTAAGTTTTATTCCTACAAATCTGTAAGTAATTACTTACACGGTGGGTCAAATATAAGTGTAAATCTATAATTAATAAATACTTGAGTTTTAAAAAATGGGATTGTTTCGATTAAAAAGTTAATCCTGGTTTTTTGTCGTATTCAACCGCTATTCTCTTTCAAAAGCTGAGATACTCGTAAACAACCGAGCTGATATTGTGGATATGGCTCCAGTGATAGGAAAAAGAGTTGAGTTTTATACTATAAATCAGTTATACATACCAGTAACATGCAAAACATAAAACCAGGAGCAGAAGATGATTACTGATGAGATGAGGTCATTTTTTACAAATGAGGTCAAGGAACGATTCCTGCGATATGTGCAGGTTTATACAACATCCGATGAAACCAATCCAGAGACACCTTCAACAGAACGTCAATTTGATCTTTCCAGAATGCTGGAAGCTGAGCTGAAGGAACTGGGATTGGATAATGTCTATTGTGATGACCATGCGTATGTATATGCTACACTTCCCGCCAAAAACGGAACCAAGGGACCTGTGTTCGGCATACTTGCTCATGTTGATACCTCCCCCGACCAGCCGGGTGAAAATGTAAAACCAGTTGTTCATAAAAACTTCGATGGATCACCCATTACCTTTGCAGATGATCCCGAATTAACCCTCAGCTACAATGACTGTGCAGAGCTGGAAGAGTTTGTCGGTCATGATATCATCACCGCATCGGGTCTGACTTTGCTGGGTGCGGATGATAAGGCGGGTGTTGCTGAAATCATGGCTGCGATGGCGACACTTACCAAATATACTGATCTACCCCATGGAGAAATCCGTGTGATATTTACTCCTGATGAGGAGATTGGCAGAGGTACAGTGGAGATAGACGAGGATGTACTACCTCAGTTTTGCTATACAGTAGATGGTGGATATCCCGGCGAATTGGAAGGCGAGTGTTTTGATGCCTGGCGTGCCGATTTGAAGTTTAAAGGTGTTGGTGTCCATCCCGGGTATGCGAAAGACAAGATGATCAATGCTGCAGCGGTTGCCGGACGTTTTGTCGCAGCTCTTCCTGAATGGCAGACTCCAGAACGTACCGAAAAACGTGAAGGATTTTTCCACCTGGTAAACTTAGAAGGCGATTTTGAGAATGCCAGTGCGATTTTAATCATTCGTGATTTCGAAGTCGAGTTGAATGAAACCCGCATGGAATTGATGAAGAGTTTGAAAGATCATTTCGAAAAACAATACCCGGGTCTTGAAATCGAATTAACTTTCAAACATCAGTATCAGAATATGCGTGATATTGTGATGCAGTATCCAGAGGTCATGAACCTTGCAGAAAAAGCTATGGAAGCTGCTGGCGTAGAGGTAGTGCGTAAATCGATTCGTGGCGGTACGGATGGTTCACGTCTCACTCAACTCGGTCATCCAACTCCAAATATGTTCGCCGGCGGGATGCTCTTCCATTCACGTAAGGAATGGATTGCGGTATCGAGCATGGCGAAATCTGTCGAGACGATATTGAATCTCGCAAAAAACTGGAGCGAATTGAGTTAGAGTCATCATCGACTGACATAAATGTAGTAAAAGGATATGGTTTCTCGCTGTTTCGTATTCATAAAACAGGTGTTTCTGAATACCTGTCGTTGCGAGGAACGAAGTGACGTGGTAATCTTAGATTTGCAACAAAAGAGATCGCTTCACTTCGTTCGCAATGACAATAGTCAAACTATTTATTCGGTATCCACCAATACAAAATAGCGAATATCACATGATAAGTCATTGAAATTGAAGGGTAGTCTTTTATGATATCCTTCAATTTCACGGCGAAGCATCACCATAATTTGAAATGCCAACGTCTCCCTCTTTATTATGGAGAAAAGATGGTTGGGATTGTTGACTTAATCTTTGTTGAGGTACTATATATCGTATTGTTCTATTCATTTCACCCGTATGTATAACCTGGAGACAACGGATGCCTGAAACTGCTACTACCAAAGAACTGCTCAAGAGATCAGATGTGGCACTCGAGAGAAGATTGCTTGCTGCTCTCGCATTAACTCCCAGTGCCTTCTTCAACACGAAGGGTATTATTACACCTGAAGTATTTACCACCCCTGAGACGGCAAGTCTCTACAATGAAATCACCGTTGGATATGAAGAAAATCGCGCCATGCCCAAGATTCCTGAGGGCTGGGAGCCGGTACCTGACAATATCGCATCAGCAAAGAAGTTATTTGAACTTTGGCAATTACGTCAATTGACAGTCCTGCCCGAAATTCTCGCCCAGGATCTTCAAAAGGATGATGTCAGTGCCGAAGAAGTTATCACGCACATGCAGACAGAAGTCAACCGTGTGCAGGCACTTATTCGTGATCAACGTTCTGACAAAGCTTTGTCGGTATCGACACTATTCTCAGAAGTGATTAAAGATATTGAGAAACGTCGCGGTGAAGGCTTTGGCTTAAAGATGGGGCTGCCTCGTTTGGATGAAATGCTCGGTGGCTTGCAACCCGCGCTTCACCTTATGGCTGGTTCGCCTGGTCTTGGTAAAACCACGCTCGCGATGCAGATCGCTGCTGGTGTTGTGCAACAAGGCTATCCAGCGATTTATGTAACCTTTGATGAAGTGCTCTGGCGTCTGACCTTGAAAGCATTCTGTCAGGCAGCAGTGATTCCCATGAAAAAGTACGCCGATGGTAAGTACAATGAAGAAGAATACGCTGAGTTGAAGGAAGCCTTTGATCAGCATAAAGATACGCTGGCTGATCTTCACTTGATGGAAGGTTCGTCACGTCTTGAAGTTGCCAATCTTGAATCTTTGGCACGTCAAACAATCCGACGTCACAAAACTGCTGACCAGTGCTTTGTGATTATTGATTATCTGCAACGCTGGGCTTCCTTGAAGCTGCGTGGTGGTGAATTCGGACCAATTGTCGCACGTCTGGTTGGTGAGATTCGTGAGATGGCATTCCGTCTAAATTCGCCAGTTATGGTTATCTCCTCACTGAGTCGTGATGGATATGATGATCCGTCAATCAAGGATTTGCAGGAATCAGGTGAACTTGAATTCTCCGCGGATACTGCCATGCTCATCCGTGAAAATGTCATTGGTACCGAACGTATGAGACGTCTTGATGACAGCCTTTCACCACGTGCGTTACGTGTGAATGTCGCGAAGAACCGTTATGGTGCATTGGGTGAAATCCCGATGATGTTTGACCTGCAACGTGGTAAGATTGTAGAAAAATCCTAAATTGTAACCGTTGTTGTAACTGAAAAATAATTCTGATCACGCCTGTCCGGGAAACTGGATGGGCGTTTTTTTACTGGTCGAAGAAGCAACCTATGTAGAGTGCTACTCCTTAGAGTGGCATTCTCATTTATCGTCATCCCGGTGATGAGTTGGGCCGGGATCCAGTATGCATTTGTTCAATGTCATTCCATCATGCTGTTAGTTGGCATCCAGAAAACAATTGAATCTCTGACTTCCGCTTTCACCGTCGCACGATATCTGAAGATGTTGCGGTGAGCAGTCCACCACAGCGTGGTGAGATTTGGGTAGCCCTGCGGTGTAGCGTAGCGGAACCCGGGGAGTTGAAGCAATCTCTTCTGGAACACCACTCTCCAGAGTGGCAGTTGATTTCTGGCTTGGGATTTATCCTAAATCTTAAAATCTTTTTCAAGTAATACGTTGAATTTGTCGCAATATAAATGGTATATTTTATTACAGGCATAAACTCGTATGCATTAATAGATTTTGTATGCATACAAGTTAGCTGTTTGGGGGAATCATCTTCAGTGAAATGTTAGCTGACACTTCCCTTTTCAATCCTCCTTCAATCCACCTGGAGAGGTTGTGATGTAGACGCTTGATAAAAGCATGAAACATATAGCAAGCTACATGCTACCCGTCGATTACAGGTTCTCAAGCATCTACAGGTATGTATTTTCTCCAACTACGTGCTAACAACTATTTTAAAACAGTGAAAATCGTGCTAATTAAGTAACAAAACCTGAGAGTGACTTCATGAATCTGATAGGAAAATACATTTTATTTTCACTCTGTATAATTTGCAGTGTTTCACCATCAACAGCCCAGTGGATTGAAAATGGGGTTCCATTATTCGGCAATGAAGATTCTAGGGATAAAGTTGTTTTGGCAGATGAGGATGGTGGAGCCTGGATTGCTTGGACAAGCAGGTATAATTTAGCTCCATCTGCATACATCAATCATATTGATCGTGATGGGTATAAAGCATTTGGGGAAGATGGGATACCACTATTTGTTGCGGATAGCCTGGGCGGATGGACTGGATATTTAATGGGTCTGGAGAAAAGTATTGATGGAAGTGTGATCGCAGCAACATACGGTCCTGATGAACACTTCAGGGCACAAAGAATTTCTCGTGAAGGTGAACTGCTCTTTGGTCCTACTGGACGTTTACTCTCCGAGGAAAGGTGCTGGATTATTTCAGAATTTCCCAATTGGACATGCAGTGATGGTGCAGGTGGAATATGGGTTTTGATCCAGCATTGGAATTGGGATGGTGCTTACCTTGTCGGTGTGAACGCTGATGGCACCCTGAAATCTGAAGACGGTGATATACTTGTTACGGATGATCGCTATACCAGCTATGACCCATGGATGCTCAGCAACAGTGAGGGGATAGCTTGTTGCTGGGGATTGGAAAATGATGAGTACTATATTCGTCGTTTTTCATTGGATGGAGTTCCCACTACGCCTGCCCGTTGTGTTGTTGTTGATGGTTCCTATGGCTTTCCCAAAATATACGCTTCACAAAATTCAGATGATTATTATTTTTTCAAGTTTCCCTATCTGCAAAGAGTAACAGCAGACCTTGATTCTCTCTGGGGAAGTAGAGGTGTCCGTCCATTTGATGGTATGCAACCCTACAGTTATGCAGATCCACTTCCCCTACCAAACGGCAATGTAGCGATCTGTGGTCTGCAATGGGGAAGACTACACTTCAATCTCATAGACGAGAATGGCCAACATGTGTATGAAGAGCCATTTCAATTGTTATGGACAGGTAATCATCGACCTGGACCATACTACTTATTTGATCTACACCCTGATAGCTCATCAATATTCATTTGTAGTATTCATGGTGCGTATAATTCTAATATACTAGTATCCCTAATTTCACTGGAGGGTGAGAATCTTTGGTCTGATGACCATGTTCTGTTGTTCACCCGGGAAGAACTACGACCATGGATATTCAGTGCTGCTGTTTGTAGCGATGGCTCAGTAATTGTTGCTGCCACTCTTAACGAGGGCAATGTATCCTATCTCTTCAAGGTTACTCAGGATGGACGTGTTGCTGGTCAGCCGGATCAATCAGTCGGAAATGCTGATTTAATTAAGCCTGAAGCATTTGACTTCCATTCTGCGTATCCCAATCCGTTTAACGCTGAGCTGCAGTTGGATGTGACTGTTGGGGATCAACGAACTTATGGTCTGAAAATCTATGACTTACGTGGACGTCTGGTCGCTTCACGCAGCTATCACCTTGAAGATGGTTCCCATACCCTGAGCTGGCGTCCAAAACACCTGGGATCAGGGGTCTACTTCCTGCAATGGGAAACTGACCATCATATTCTGGTAACGAAGAAGATCATGTACTTGAAATAAAATAACAGGCTTATTTTATAGCGAAGACCATCACATACGTTCAGCCCGGAATACCAAGTATCATGCAGAGTTGGGGGGGGGCAACTACGGTCGTGCTGTGAGCAATTTATATATCCTCAAAGCTACCCAATCCAGTTCCAATAAAGGTTATGCGCAATTCTTCATTCATGGTGTCGTCAACATGGATTGAGAGTAATACTTCCGTATCAGGACTAATCCTGCATTGCAAGCTATCATTAATATGCACAATATCTTTGAAGTTCATATTTTCAGAACCGGTTATCACTGAAAGAATCTTTTTTGCTTTTTGAGTTGAATAATCAGTAAACGATAATGGCGAGAGGAAAGCCTCTAACACTCTATCCGTGTGACCAACAGCAGAAACGGTACCAGTAAAAGCTGTAGAAACACCACCGTGATACACTAAAGAAACTAAATCATTAAAATCAATACGAACCAACGGATCACTAGATAAAACCGATGTGAGCATATCATTGATGACATGGATGGTAGATTCAGCCGGACTGTCCTGCATCTCCTCATTTGTCAATTCATCACCCCTGCCAAAACATTCGATATTCTTGACCATGATGCATGAATTCGCTACGGGTAATAGTTGAGCGATTCCTTTGCCAACTCGATCAATTTGATCTTGTCCATCGGATTTAGAAGGTTCTGGCGCAATCACCACGGTCAAAATATCCAGTGAATGTGCCATCCTGGCAATTCTCAACGACTGCTCTTTTCCATCTTCAAATCCTGGGTCGGTGACGATAAGCAGAATATCGGGCACTGTCGCGGCAATGTATGATTGAAATCCATTTTCCAGATTTTCACTCCAATATTCACTATCAACAGATGTATCAGCGGAGATATTGTCTATTGGGGAAGGAATAATTGGGAGTGAACCGGGATAGAGTACCAATTGCCCTTCATCATTGATGATGGAACATTCGACCTCTTTATGGAGAGATTGTCTATCAAACTCGGTGACAATTTCGCGTCCAGCTTTCCCAACACCCATCACCGGAATTCTAAACCAAAATATTTTTGAGTCAAGAAGATCAAAATTGAATTTGTATTTGGTTCCCAATTTTCCCCTGTCCCAGATTATTTTTCTATCCTCTGCACTACCAATGGTAGTTCAGTGTCTCTGATGATATCTCAACTTAATAAAATGAGACAATGATTGAAAAGCTCCGAGCAGCGATTGAGTCTGGTAGCTTCCAAATTTCTTAGGCACTGTAGAAAAACTACTCTTATTGTAAAAACGGGCACTATTCTTTGCTGGTATGCCAAGGATATCAAATGGTAAGGGAGATGGAAAAGTACTCATAGGAGACTGGGAAGAAATCTATTGATCCCGATATCAGAAATCTTCCACGCGAGGTGAGTCCAGTAAATCACTTTTTGGGGGGCATCGAACGTGCAGGCGAATGGCTTACGCCTGGGATGAACATTCCGCATGAAACTAACCACAGAGACATGATTTAACACAAAAAACCATCATCACACATCTGAATTTAGCAGTAAGACAACCATTTATTTCAAAAATACAACTTTTTTAGTAGTACTCCATCCCGACATTTCAACATTCAGAAGATACAATCCGCTTGCACATACCATCCCCATATTGCCATAATCAAGGGTCAAACGGTGTAGTCCTTCACGAAGGTTTGTATGCTTTTCATAAACAAGACGTCCAAGCCTGTTAACTAACTGAACACGCACTCTTGACATTTATTATTTCACAGTAATTTAATCATCCAATATCTCACGTACTTTTTTAGCCAATCCCTGAGCCGTGAATGGCTTTTGAATAAACTCAACTCCTTCCTCCAACACCCCTCGATGTGCAATTACATTTGCTGTATACCCTGACATGAACAGTGTCTTCAAATCAGACTGGTTTTTCTGAATTTTTTCAGTGAGTTGACGTCCATTCATCGACGGCATGACAACGTCTGTTATCAAGATATTCGGTTTAATATCATTTTCTGCAAGAAGCGCTAAAGCATCTTCGGGACTGTTCGCGGTGTGAACCTGGTAGCCAAATGATTTAAGTATACGTTCAGCCAGATTTAACACAGCTTTTTCGTCCTCTACAATCAAGACTGTTTCGTTCCCTCTCAGCATATCATCACTGACTCCAGCTGCTTCAACTTCCTCCATTTCACCAATATACCGTGGCAGATAAATCTTGAACGTTGTACCATCACCCGGTTCACTGTAGACATTAACAAAGCCATTGTTCTGTTTCACAATACCAAATATCGTTGAAAGTCCAAGCCCTGTCCCTTGACCTGACTGCTTGGTCGTAAAAAATGGATCAAATATTTTTTCCATTACTTCTTTCGTCATACCACTTCCATCATCACTTACTGCCAGAATCACAAAATCGCCTGTTACAGATTCCGGGTGATCTGCTACATATTCTGCTTCCAGTGAAATATTTTGAGTTTCGACCGTGATTTTTCCTGTCTCTTCTATTGCATCACGAGCGTTAACAGTCAAATTCGCCAGGATCTGATCAATCTGGGTAGGATCAATCATGATGTTCCAGATATCATTTCCCGGCATCCAAGCAAGATGAATATCTTCACCAATTAGACGCTGAAGCATCTTCAACATTCCTGAAATCGTATCATTGATATCGAGAACCTTCGGTGCAATTGTCTGTTGACGTGCGAATGCCAGGAGCTGCCCAGTCAGATTCGCAGATCGTTTGGCAGCTTTTTCGATTTCGTTGATGGTCAGCTCCATATTATCATCGAGCTCACCCATCATTTTTGCCAGTTCACAGTTTCCAAGAATTGCCTGCAGCATATTGTTGAAATCATGAGCTACACCACCAGCCAAACGACCGATACCCTCCATCTTCTGCGCGTGCAGAAACTGTTTCTCAAGTTGTTTCTGCTCAGTAATGTCCTGGTTTACTCCATAAGTTCGGACAGTTCTACCCTGATCATCTTTCATAATAAAGAAACGCACAATGATGTCACCAATTTCACCATCAGCGTAAACAATTCTGTGTTCCAACTGACGGCTGAAATTGGGATCTACGTTTTCGATTGCGTTTCGAACTTCTTTACCGACTAATGCAGCATCTTCTGGATGAACAAACCGTTTTGCGTATTCACTTGATGACATTTCATATCCACCAACCTCATCGGCTGTAGTTCGATAAATCGAATAAAACAGATCATTGAAAATGAATTTGTCGCTTAAAACATCGTATTCCCAATGTCCCATGTGTCCAATCTTCATAGCATTGGACAATTGCGCCTCGCTATTGCGTAACGCTTCTTCTGCTCGTTTGCGATCAGTGATATCAAAAAGGTAGACCCTTATATGTTCAAGCTCACGCTTTTCGTTAAAAATACCAACTGCATTTTCAAGTACAATAATAGACTTGCCATCACGACGTTGCAGGTGAAGCTCGTATTCCTTTATTATTTTATTCCTTTTGATTAAATCAATCAGCGTATTTCTTTCTTTGGGTTTCGCATAGAGAGATGTAATAGATGTCTGACGAGCTTCTTCGACTGATTTAAAACCTAACATCTGTATAAATGCAGGATTGCAGTCAATGATTTTACCATCAACTGTTGAGATATAGTCACCTGTCAGATCATCTTCAAAGAAGAGTCTGTAGCGATGTTCGCTTTTTTGTAATGCTTCCTCCGCTTTCTTTCGTTCTGATATCTCACGTAATACACCAGAATTACCAATTATATTACCGGATGAATCGCTAACAGACTTGTTTCGATCTTCGACCCAGCGCACACCACCCGAACTGTCGAAAATCCTATACTCACTGGGAATTCCCTCTCCCGTTGTCATAGTCCTTTCAAACTCAGCGACTACACGTTCAACATCATCAGGATGTATGAATGTGGCAAAATTGCCTTTTTTTATTATTTCTTCCGGTGTATAACCAAATCGGGATACCTGAGGACTGATGTGTTCGATTTTACCGGTGTTGTCTGTGTAGTATATGATATCGGCAATGCTTTCGACCAGGTTGCGATATTTTTCTTCACTGGTGCGGAGTGCCGCTTCTACCTGTTTGCGTTTTAAGATATCCTGTTCGAGAGCACGATTGGCTTCCTCCAATTTCAGTGTCCGTTGTTCCAACTTACGTACTAGGGTGGCATTATATTTCTCCATGAATCCCGTATCTCCCATTTGAGGAGTGTCCACTGGAGAGAGATCGGAACTTTCAATCTGTTGTAAAAATTTAGTAATTGTCTGGAGAAACTTTTCCGGTTCTTCAGGTTTAACAATAAATCGCACTGCTCCCAGGCTAAGCGCGAATTCCCGATCACGGTCATCAGTGTAGGTAGCAGTATAGAAGATAAATGGTATAGTATGTAGTTTCGAATCTTTCTGCCACTCCTTGCAAAGAGTGAAACCATCCATTTCCGGCATGAAAATATCGCTGATAATTAAATCCGGAGGTTGCTTTCGAGCGAGAGTCAATGCATCACGACCATTTTTAGCGCTGATAACCTCGTAACCACTGGCGCCTAAGAGAACCTGAAGTTGATAAAGGTTATCCTCGTTATCATCCACGATGAGAATAATCATGATTGTACCTCCCCATCCTCTTGTTGAGTATTTAGGAATTTTGAGATCTCGGATAAAAAAGTCTCAGGATTGATAGGTTTTTCAATATAACCGGTACACCCGGCTTCAAGCGCCTTTTCCCTGTCACCGGTCATCGCATACGAAGTCAGAGCAATAATGGGTATGCCACCATCGATTTCTGATTCTCTGATCCGCTTGGTAGCTTCATATCCATTAATATCTGGAAGTTGGATATCCATTATTATTATATCCGGCTTTTCATTGAAAGCTTTCTTCACACCATCAATCCCGTTCTGCGCGTCAATAACGTTAAACCCATTGTGTTCAAGGATGTATCTAGTCAGATAAAGATTGTTGTCATTATCCTCAATTACCAAAATGGTACTCATTCTTTTAATCCGTATTTTAATGGAATGGTGAATATAAATTCACTCCCCTTACCATATTCGCTTTTTAGTGTGATGTCTCCATCAAGCAGATTCGTTAATTTCTTGACAAGGTACAATCCGAGCCCGGTTCCCTCATACTGTTTGGTCATGGAAGCATCAATCTGCTGGAGAGGTTGAAAAAGTTTCTTTAAATCATCCTTTTTAATCTCTTAGCGGTTTAATTCCTCGAAGCTTGCTTCGACCAGCTAAATTTGTTTTTTTGTTGCCATGAGCGACTATATCCATAAGAAGCATAATGTATCGGTATTACTTTATCACATTGTTAGCTCAGTGAAATATCGCAACTCGGTATTGTCGGAAGAGATTGATCAGGCTCTTTGTGATATTTGCTTTGATATATCCGATCGCTATGAGATTGATTTTATAGAGATAGGTGCTGAATCGGATCATATACATTTTTTAGTTCAATCTGTTCCAAGTTATAGTCCAACGAAAATAGTCCGTACTATAAAAAGCCTAACTGCGCGTGAGATATTCCGTCGATTTCCATCAGTTAAGCAATTGCTATGGGGTGGCGAATTTTGGAGCAAGGGTTATTTCATTGCCACCGTTGGATCGCATGGTGATGAGGCTATGATTAGGGAGTATGTAAAGAACCAGAATACAGGTAAAAACTATAAGCCATTTCATCAAGAGGTGCTAGAATTCTAAGAGAAGCCTCGTCAGCTTGCTGCGAGGTAGTTCACTCAGGTTGGATTTTAATGTTTCGCGGGAGAGCTACTGTTGAACGTGAAGGTATTATATAACGCAAAAAAGCCGTCAGGAAGGTTCCTGTCGGCTTACTATTAACTCGTTCGAAAGTGTGACTACAAAACTACGCTGCAAGCTCATCTATTACATCAGACCAAAATTGTTTCAGTGCAGAATGATCCATCTGAATGTCCTCTGGATCGAGTAGCAGGCGGTAATGACCATTCAAATCCGATTCGATCCAGCCATCTTCTTCTCCAGAGAATTCCCTAAGGGAATCACGCAGACGAGAAATGCTCTGGGTGATGCTACCCTCTGGCAATCCAAGTTTACGCTTGTTGACCCAGCCCTCATTCTTCTTCTCATGAAGGTCGTACGCCAAGCGCAGGAGAAGTTCAAAATCACGATCACGAAGATGTTTGGGGGTGCCATCAATCAGGATGGCTGTACGACGATTCCTGGACCTGCCGGTAAGAGTGAGTTTGGGGTTATTGCTTTCGCTCTTTTCCTTCTGGTTCGCTTTTTTTTCTTCGTATGAGCGAATCTTTCGCTGCAGTCGCTTAGCAACACTTTCACCTGTCATCCATTTCAGATCGTCATACTGGACTTCAGTAAGGGTATCCATCGATGAGACACCAAAGCGAACCAACTGATGGACACGTTGCCTTCCCAATCCTCGGATATTCATGTTCTTTAGAAAGAGACCATCTTTCGGGATACCATGGCGTATCTGAGTTGCCAGAGATGCCAGACTGTCTTTCAAGGGTGAGTGTTTTTCAAGTTTTCCCGCGATATCCGATGCAGCTCCAAGCAACCATGCAATCTGTTCTGCCACACGGACAATCTCGCCAAAATTAACATCGTAGTATTGCTCAAGCGCTTTATTGTCATGGCCGCTGACGAAATTACCCATGAGGAGTGACGTTTTACAGATACGTGTCCATCCATAATCATCCACTCCAATTGCTGCCATAAACTGGATATCTTTAAACACATCTGAACCAATGTCTGGGATTACCTCCTGATGGTAAGTGTTACCTTTCAGTTTATAATCGTTTTTCGACATTCTTGCAGCCTGGGCAATCCCTTCGTGAGTGGCAAGCGCAATAAAAGCAGCATCCCTGACGGAAGGTCGTTGTATAAAGTAGTCTTTGACTGCCCATGCAAAGAAACGGGCAGTATTCGCACGAAGACCATTCTGAACAGCGACTTTACCAATGTCAGTAAGTCGTAATGTATCACTGGCATCTTGTACTGCAAGCTCCCATTTGAGAAGCTGGTCGACAGACTCTTCAAACTTCTTTTTTGACCTCTCATTAACTTGAGTTGATTGCTGAAACGTTGCTGAATAACTGTTACTGAGAAAGTCAATAAGTTCTTGTTTGTCATGTGCAACACCCATTCCCAGGATCATCATGGCAGCGGTAGCGTTATCAAAGTTATTCAACTGAGGTTTGAATTCTTCTGGTTCAAAACTACGCATGGCAAATTCATACTGCTCACAGTTTATCATTGTATGTGCAATCGAAATTGCCCGGCCATAATCGTCATTGAGATGTAACCGACCTGCACGACCACCCATGTTGAGGATATCTGAATTACTTAAATGGGTTTTATACGGTTGATTCGAGTCGAAGCTGCTCGTCCACTTCTCCCATGGAAGAAATACATTCTTCGCAGGGAGATTGACACCCATCGGCAGGGTCGTGGTGGCAAAGATCGCCTTCAGTCTTCCTGCACGAAAAGATTCTTCCACAACCTTTCTTTCTACAGGAAGGAGGTCTGCATTGTGAAAAGCCACACCTGATTGCATTACAGAGATCAGTTCATCGCGGCTGTTGGATTCTTCTTCCTGCTCCAGCAGTTTGATTCCTTCATCATCTGGTGCGAATCCAAGAATTTTAGTCGCCATTACAGCTTGTTCTCGTGTAGATTTTCTGTCTTCTACAAATGCTATGCATTGTTCATCTCGTTCAACCAGTTCAGTGACAGCATGAACCAAGCGTTTTTTTTCAGAAAGCCAATTATTTACAAATCCCTCCTCGACTTGCTTCTTGTGGTTGTCCCCTGACCAGTAGTGAAAATCGCCTTTGTGCAAATATCCCAACCTGAGTTCAATCGGACGTTTTTCCTCACGCAGAACAGGAATACCCAACCAGGAGGGAAAAGTAGAGGATGCGGGCAACACTGCGGACAAACCGAGAATCTGGGGTCCATCCTCCATACTACGAAATTTCGTCAAAATAATCTCGATCAAAGGTCCACGATTGAGATCGTTGATCAACTGAAGTTCATCCAGAACAATTAAACCGAACTGATTGAGAAATTCATCCTTTGATTGTAAGAAAGCAAAGAACTTCTCATAGACCATAACACAGATACCGAAATTGCCATTGATCACAGCCTTTTCATGCATACGGTGATCCGGTGTGGAAATAGCAACATTCATCTCCTTAGAGTCCCCAAGATCACGAAATGTCTCGTATTTCTCTTCAGGCAATGCTTTCAATGGCACCAGATACAGTACTTTCTTCTACTTCCTGGCAACACGCATGGCGGCAATTTCACTTAGCAGTGTTTTTCCGGATGAAGTGGGAGCTGATACAAGTAGACTCTTCCCATCCAGAAGTCCAAAAGACTGAATGGCTTTCTCCTGGAAAGGCAACAGTTCTGTAATCCCTCGATCCTGCCAGCACTTGATTGCTGACTCAGGGATATCATATCGGGTAAGATCATCAATGTTATGCATAGAAACTTCTTCTATTATACGTTTGTTCAGTTTACGTAGTTGAGGTACTTTTCTCAAGGATGACTCTTATTGCTCTTGGAGGGATGCTTAAAAGTGGAATGAGACGTATGGGCTATTATCTTTTGATATCAGAATTTTATTTCAAGTTTTATTTAGAGCCTATCTCTAAATTATTTTTCGCCAGCATATGAGTGCGAATGCGAAGTGCAGCAGTCCCAAATGTGAATCGAGTGTTTTTTCAAATCGTGTCAGTATCTTGCGAAAGCGGTTTATCCAGGAATGGCATGCTT
>JAIOHU010000172.1 GCA_019912845.1 bacterium | reverse complement strand
GATTTACCGGGAGCCGATCACTTAATCAACATGAGCTTGTGGACTGATGATACAGACTCAGTACTTACTTTGAGCAGATAGATGCCGCTTGCTGAATTTGAAATGGTTGAAAAATCAAGATCGTAGCGATGTTGTCCAGCTCTGAAACTTTTTGAAGAACTACTGATGAGCTGCCCGTTCAGATTATATAGATGGAAATGCACATCAGCATTATCAGGGAGCTGAAGAGTAATCGTGGTGGTTGCATTGAACGGATTCGGATAGATGTCCTGAACCATAAAAATCTCTGGCAACTCCATAAATACGCTACCGAGTGCAACCTCCGCAAAAGGTTTTTCATAAAAATGAAGAGGAGTATTTCGATTCAATTGGAAACTTATCGGATTTCCGAATTGGTCCGACAATTCAAATTTTACTTCGTTCCCTGCGATAAATCCCGGTAGCTTGAACTTTTCATCGCCTTCCCATGCGATAACAGGGATCAATCCTTCCTCAGGAATATCATTGATCAATGCACTTCCAACGATTTGAGTGCCATCCAGTATGTTTACTTGAGCTGGATTTGAATCCAGAAGCTGGTGATCCAGGGTAATCAGAATTGGCCAGGGTTTTCCTGTTTTATCCTGGAAATTTTGAACAACAGACGCATGCTCATCCAATTCTCGCGCTGGATCAAACGAATTGACTATCGCCAGATCACGAGGATACTGAAATATCACCTCCTCATTTACAAAGGCGAAATATGCGATTCCGGGACGCATCAACCCTAAGGTATTAAATACACCTGGAATCCAGAGGTTTCCATTGTTATCAAGCAGTATCACTACAGATTCAGCAATATCAGCAAGTGCAATATCAGGATCAACCGGACTTCGCAGAGGGTTTGCCAACCAATTCCAACGATTTGGATGCATGACATAGGTTGTATTTTCCGCAACCAATGACCCTTCCACCCTGAACTCTGAGGCTTGCTGGCAAAATATCTGGTAAGCGTACGAAGGTGAAACATTTCCAATAGAGTTGATGTTTGGTGGAATAAAAACACGTCCATCATTTTGATAAACTATCGCCAGATCTGCGATATCACCAAATACATCAATAGCATTACGATTTTCTGGAAGAGTATAGAGTGAAATTAACTCAAAATAACGTCTACGCAACTGCTGAACCTGGACAAAGTAATCCCCACCACTAACTGAAACAGTACTTCCCTCTTCATAACCAAAAGTGCCATTCCCATGTGTGTAGACTACCGCTGCATCGACAGGCTGCAGATCATCCTCATACCAGATTTTGAAGCTGATAGGATTATCCTCCTGGAATCCAGGCATTTCTCTGTTCAAATCCTCCGCCCAGCAACTAATCGTGAGCGGATGCTCGTCTGAGATAGATGCAGCACCTACACATAGCTCACCATCAAACACACCAATAGCATCTCCCGCTTCCAAGGGCGTATCAATTCCGGCAGCACCAATCACATGAACGGGATACTCAACACCTGTCGGGATGACCGCCTGAAAACGACTTGCTGCGCCTACGGAAAATGTTGCAGGAATCGTGGTCAAAGGTTGAAGTGGGTCATTTGTTGTAATCTCAAGAAATCCCTGGTAATACCCATCGGGTATTGGTGGCATCCCTGAATTCGCAATAACCGAAATATCTTCCATCTCGCCCGGTGGAATACTGGTGGTGTCGGGGTCTGTGGAAAGCCACGAAAATGCACCATTTGATTGTTGAGTTGTGTACATGAGTGCGTTTGCGAGACAGACACCATGAGGGAAAAGATTCTCCCATCCCCATTCCCAGGTTTGAGTGGTCACCAGTACAGTTCCCTGCCCCCAGTTATACTCCACTGTTGTTGGAAGTCCGAGGCTGGAATTCATAATTGTTCGATAGCCATCAGGAAGCTGATTAAGGTTAGTGAGCAAACCATGACTGACAACGTTTCCGTACATCGGTGATGCCAATCCGGCTACCAACGGATGGTTAAAATCAATGATATAATTGTACTCATTGTTCCAGTAGGAAACTGAAACGCCGCCGGGCAATACCCACTCATCTAAAAAATCTTCAGGTAACGCACCATGAAACTCTAGCCATCCTCCTGCTTCAACGAAGGCAGAAATCGACGGTAGTACCTCGGCAAAATTGCTGTAAAATTCATCGGGCTGGTGGCTCCCGAAAATGAGCACTGAATAATCAGTAAAATCCATTCCCTGAAGAGCTGAGGAGTTGACAACATCATAACTCACCTCCATGAGATTGAGAACCTCATTGGTTGAAGCGTACCCCCAGGGAAGTACATCTTCGACGAGAAGAACATTAGGATCGTCAAGCTCATCCTGTCGAGGTGTAGCTGGGAGCTGAGGGAAGATGTTCAGGTCGCTGGCAGGAGCCTCTGTTACAGGATCGTTTGCATCAATAACCAGTCGCCTGATCCGTTCACGGTTCAAATTCATGAATTGAATTGGCTGAAACTGATTAAGATAGAGTGATGAGAACCGAATATTGAGGGGAGATTCGCCGGTATTTTCAATGGTGACAACCAGTGTATCAGAAGAGTCGCCTTCCGCTTCAAAGAGCAGCTCGTCAATAGGGAGATTCAACTCCGGTGCTGGGATGAGTTGAACATGATATTCCCATTCATCCCCAACCAATTGCACATTCTCATTGAAGGAAATCACAAAACCATCTGCAGTTACAGTTACAGGATACCCTCGAGGCTGAAGTGAGGTGAATTCGTACTCACCCAAATCATTGGTCAGAACTGAATATCCTGGAACCTGCACCAGTGCATTCTCAACAGGGAAAAATGTCGATTGATCAATAACTGTACCAAATAGCCGAGAACCATTCTCAACATAAAATCGTACAGCCAAACTGTCACTCGGATATCCTTGAGGATTGCCATTGTAAGCGTAAACTGATCCAATTTCTCCAGTAACATCTTCAATACCGACAGTGTTCAAACCCGCCGGAAAGGTAATTGCAAGCCATTGAATTGTGATTCTGCCATCCGGTGAGAGAACAATCTGGAAGGTAGCGGTGCCATCTTCCGAGTAGTGTGGTATATCGTAATACGAGATTATATAATTACCATCAACAGATCTACCAACTTCGATACTTCCCGCTTCTGAGGGGTCGAGGTCGTCCCAGAGCGCAGCAATCATGGCATTTGGTAGTGGGTTTTCGGGGATGTAGAGATTGGTGAATCTGGCAGCCTGACCATCATAGAAGGTTACATAGCCATTACTGCACAGCCATAACTGCGAATGAAAGCCTTCATAAAACGGGAAAGGAAAACCGATTTCGAAGGGACCGTGCATTGAATTTGCAGGAATGCCCTCCAATGTTTGAGGAATTTCGATTTCCTGCCACTCAAACTCGGGACCTTCCTCTTCTTCGCTATCTATAAAAAAGTATCCGAATTCATCAGGGCCACCGGTTCGTGCGGAAGCAGTGGCGAAACAGCAAACCATGCTGAATACTATACTGAACAACGAAATCCACAGTTTCACGATAACTCCTGAAATTTAACAGCGAGGCAAATGTGTTGCACCTCAATTGTTTGGTCAGTGAACTTCCCAGATCGCAAGGGCATCTGTTCCTGAATTTCCCAAATACTTTGCATAAGGCCAGACAAACTGGCTGCCATCTGCAGAAAAGAGACCCTGTCCATTCCCTGATCGTGCTAATTTAGTATACGATAACAACAGCCTTTCTTCCAGTGAATCAACCCATCTATCCGATTTTTTTTCAATTCTCCAGCAGTCATAAACCAGATTATTCTCCAGTATCAGAGTGATGCCTTGCGAGTTGGCTGCTAAATCCAGTGGATTCCCGGGAAGGGGTTCGGTAAAATGAAGGAGATTACCACGAGAATCAACTACAGCAACATAAGCGAGGGGTGATTTTTTGTCTGTACCCTTAAAGAGCAAAGCAAATGTGTTTTTTGTCAGTGATTCAATCTCTATTAGATCACATAATCGGTTCAATTCTTCATCCGGTAGATCAAAGAAAACTGTTGATGAATCTGACCTTATTGACCATTGACCGGAAGAATCGGAATCCACACTTTTTCCAGCCAGGATAAAATCCGGAGTGTTACAAATACACTTCCATAGTACTCTGGTGGAACTAACCAGAGTAGTGCTTTTTGATGTAATTGAGTATGATTTGAGTTGATATTGCGATAGATCATTCCTCTCGGGATAAACATCCTGGTAAAGAATTGAATCATTGTTAGCCCAACCCACCATTGCCGTGCTGAGTGCAGTACCAGACAACACAAGAATCCCCAGAGAAGAGATATCAGCGATATATATCTTCTGAGACGCATCATTCCAGGCTACATGCCTTCCATCAGGCGAAGGATATAAAACAGGTGGTGTGAGTATTTCCCACAAGCCCTCCTCCAAGTCCGCATTGTCAGTCTCTTGATTATCATCCCATAAAATATACGTGGAATCATTTTTGAGGTTGTGTAAAAGTATGCGATTACCCAAATTTTCTAACGCAGTTGAATCATTCAAAGGGATAAAAAGAGTTGCTGCTGACTTATGTACAGAGGATTGAGGCAACTCAATCTGATAACAGGATTCATCCTTCTGGTCTATGGTGATTCCAGAAAACGCACCTTCTTTGTTTACCTCAACCATCCAGAAATAATCTTGGTCACCTCCCGACCAGCCTAAAGCCTGCAACACACCAGATTGCTCACCAAGAGTATGTCTGAGTTGGAATTTGCTGGTGGGTGAATAGAATTCCCCAAATACTGCGAGAAGAAAAACGAACGTAAATATAACCGTTGATCCAACACGACCACTCAGCAGAAAAGCCCAGAATCCCAAAAACAGGAAAATGAGTGCATGGATATAGAATGACACCTCCATCACCCCCGGTGCACTTATGCTGTTCATGGAAGTCAAAAGTTGATTTGCGAGCAACTCGAGTATCACAAATCCTGCTAGTGAGATATAAGCGAGCGGAGGATTTGCCCAACGGTAACGTCGATAACGTAACAGCAAGGTTAGCGCGATCAGCCCGAGGAAAGTCCCTGGAATAATCAAATCGCCGATGCTCAGGAATAATGCTGGTACCGGCTTGCGCATCTCCAGAATACACATGACAGCGAGGATTAATGCTGAGACACTTAATACGCCTGCCAATCTGTCTATTTTAGCCTTCTTAAATTTTTCCTGCTCGGCAAGGAAAAAAATTGCGGTTTGACCAAGGCGTTGCGGTGTGGAAACAGCCACATTTTGTATAAATTTGAGTAGATTGAATCCGGGTGCGGTGATGTGGTAGTAGAGTTCATTCCCACCACGCTTGTAAACAATTCGCAGTTGATATCGTTTCAGGCTGGTGAGAACCTCAAAACGTTCAAGCTGATTATCTTTGAGAGTCAGGGGACGTTTGAATAATGCGCTGAAGGTCCAGAGATCGCCGGAGTGTACGATCATCGACTTTTTTGCTATAATGCGAAGAATGATGATGAGAATTATGAGGATTAATTCAGAAACCTGAGTTTTTCCAAAATAATAGCTGTTAATTACCATGGAGACGCTGAGAATTAATCCGAGCAGGATCGGAGGCAAGTCTTCTTCCCTGCCAGCGTGATAGCGTCCCTCCAACATTATGATATTTCCGCTGCTTCACTCGGGTTTGTTTGATTGTTATCTGCAAAACAGGCGAACAAGGCTTGCTCAAGTGTGTCGAGGGTCTGTTGCAATTCGGGAGATCGCTCTAGGTCTTCATAGAAGCTGTTACGCATGTGTGCCAGCGCACTTCCTGAAACATTTAGCTTATCCGCCAACCCCTTGATACCCGATGCATCCAGCGCGTGACGTAATGCCAGTTCAACAACAATTTTTCTTCCCGGGTGACGTTTTCTAGCCATCAACAAGGAGTGAGGTTCACATTCGTAATGATTCGAGGTGACATCAAGAATTGTTGTGAAAATCTTTGCCGGGTTTGGCATATTTGACTCAGCGACTGCTCTGTGAGGTTGAACTTTCCAACGTCCCTTCGCATTGGGACGATAATGAGCCACAAACTCTTCGCTGCCAAGCAGACTCATACTCACGATTCTATCGAAAATGTCTGATTCAAACTGCTTCACGCCATCCATTATAAAGGTATAAAATTTTTCATTTGGACTTTTTTCTCCGAATCTGGCGAGTATCTCCTCAAGAGCAAAACCGGGTGGTGGTTCCAGCTGCCCTGTGTAGACAGAAAAAGATGTCCACCTGTTACGACTGACCTCCCCCCATTTTCTTCCTTCGCTGACACCAGACCATTTGTCGCCGATGATGGGTGCTAGATGAACTCTCTGGAGAACATCAAAGAAACAGGTCTCCTCCTCGACGAGGATTTCTCTGTGACGGTCACGTAGCACCGCCTTCGATTTTCCGGTTACTCGTCTGATCCGGTTAAAATATCCAGAGAGACTGCGGTGAACAAACTTTGAGAGAGGGATATCACTATTGCGTACATAAAGGAGTACGGATGCAGGCATAAGAGCATACGCATACACCTCTACACCTGCAGCGAGTGCTGATTCACCCATGCTATAGAGGAAGACTTCACGATCAATCTCTGATGTGAAAAGGGATTCTCCATCTTTTGCGCGTACCTGTATGAGGTACGTTGAGTGTGGGATATGAATACGTACGGGTCTTGCCATGGGCTAAATGTAGCGGTGTGATGAATTAAATTCAAGGGGAAATGGTCAGCAAGGATGGCAACTGACACTTCTGAAGAATGACTCTATTCAATTGCAACTTACTCACTTCTTCCTTTCGCACTTCTAAAATCAAGAGATTTCAACAATCCTGTGACATTTCAGACAGGCTTGGTAGTTGCGCAGGGCATGAGGAATTATTTATACTTTGGTGTTGTTAGGAAGTCCTAAAGAAAGAGAAATTATCCCGATTTAGGAAAGGGCAACACTTAAAAGAAGGAACAAAAAATATGTATGCCCCTCCATTACCTATTCACAGAATTCATCATGTAGAATTAGTCGTAGGAAATGCCAAGCAGGCAGCGTTTTATTACCGTCACGCCCTTGGTTTTGATCAACATGCTTATGCCGGACCTGAAACCGGACGACGAGATCGAGCTTCGTACTATCTCACTCAGGGAAATGCACGATTGATACTTACTACACCTCTCGTACCCGAGCATCCATTTTCAGAACATCTGAAAGTACATGGAGATGGAGTCTGGGATATTGCATTTGCGGTTAAGGATGTTGATAAATGCTATCAAATGGCGGTTGAACGTGGTGCAAATTCTGTTGAGAGTCCTAAAATACTTGAGGATGCCAATGGTCGTTATCGTTATGCCGCGATTCACACCTATGGCGATACAATCCATAGTTTCGTAGAAAACCTTGATTACAGTGGCTGTTTCATGCCAGATTTTGAACCGCATCATATTCCCGGTTTGGGAACCGGGCTATATTTCTTCGATCATCTGGTTGGAAATGTAGAAGATAGAAAAATGAACTATTGGGTTGATTTTTACAAAAAAATATTCGGCTTCAAACGTTTTGTCTCCTTCGATGACAAAGATATTACAACTGAATTCTCCTCATTACGTTCTGTCGTTGTTGCGAATGAAAATGAAATGATCAAGATGCCCATCAATGAACCTGCGGATGGCAAAGGGAAGAGCCAGATTCAAGAATATATCGAATGTTATGTCGGTCCTGGTGTTCAGCATGTTGCGATGACCACCGATGATGTGATTGATACCGTATCGCGCATGAAAGCCCAAGGTATGGAGTTCTTATCTGTGCCAGATGTTTATTACGAAGATCTTTGGGACAGAATTGGACGTATTGATGAGGACATTGACGAATTGCGTAAATTGGGGATTCTCGTTGATCGAGATGAAAATGGGTATCTACTTCAACTGTTTACCAAACCAGTAGAAGACCGTCCAACACTGTTCTATGAAGTAATCCAACGTAAAGGTTGCCAGGGATTTGGCAAAGGTAACTTCAAAGCACTGTTCGAAGCGATTGAACGAGAGCAGAAGTTACGCGGGAACCTTTATGATTAATTAAGAATTTAGAATTAAAACCATAAAAACAATAAATTTTGATGTTTTAGCGATAGAATCATACTCAATCGCTACTTATAATAATCTGATATTATTCGTGTCTATTTAAAACTTTTGAAAGGATATAGAAATGCCCTTTTATCACAAACTCGGTAAGATTCCGAGGAAGCGACATACAATATTTAAGCAGGAGGATGGCTCATTATACCAGGAACATTTGATGGGCACTCTGGGATTCAGTGGTCCTGCCTCACTGTTGTACCACATATATCGACCGACAGAAGTCATCAGCACCAAGTTTTACAAGAAAGTCGATTGGCAAGAGGATCCGGATGGCACCTTGCGAATGCGTCATTTCCGACTAAGTAAAATGAAACCAGCAAAGAGCGCGGTTCTCGACCGTGTACCATTGCTCTTCAACAATGATGTTGCCCTTGGATTTGTCGTCGCAACTGAAACTGATGATTTCTGGTTCCGTAATTCTCAAGGTGATGAGATCATCTATGTCAGCGAAGGTGAGGGGGTACTGGAATCACTTTTTGGCGATATCCCTTACAACACTGGCGACTACCTGGTTATTCCGAGAGGTATACATTACCGTTTGACCATTGAAAAGGGACCGTGCCGATTCCTGGTAATTGAGACTCCCTCCTATGTGCGAACACCCAACCGTTATCGTAATGAGCATGGTCAGTTGATGGAACACTCTCCATTCTGTGAGCGAGATATTCGTCCACCAGAGAGCTTAGCTGCTCGAAATGATCGGGGTGAGTTCAAGATAATGATCAAACGGGATAACGCTCTTCATGAGAGTATTCTAGCACATCACCCCATGGATGTTGTCGGCTGGGATGGTTATTACTATCCCTGGGCATTCAATATTGATGATTTTGAACCGTTAACCGGCAGCCTGCATCAGCCGCCACCGGCGCATCAAACATTTGCAGCGGATGGATTTGTTGTTTGCTCATTTGTACCACGTCTCTTCGATTATCATCCTGAGGCGATACCAGCTCCATACAACCATTCAAATGTCATGAGTGATGAAATACTTTATTATGCTAATGATGAATTCATGAGCCGCAAGGGAATCGAATACGGTTCATTGACTGTTCATCCGATTGGCTACCCGCACGGTCCGCAGCCTGGGAAATATGAGGGTTCAATTGGTGTTAAGGAGACGAAAGAACTGGCAGTTATGCTGGATACCTTCCGTCCCCTGAAGGTCGCAAAGTCTGTGCTGGAATTTGAGGATGAGAGCTATAAACGTTCCTGGTTAGATAATCAATAAGCAGTGCAGATATATTTAGGGTACAAAGGCGAGCTGATGAGTACGGTTCGCCTTTTATTTCTTCGTTTAGTTGATCTTCATTGCTGGCTCGAGGAACTAAATTTTGTTAAGATAGACCGCTTTTACTGTCCACAACATCTTTGGATGTTGTGGAACGTTTGAGATATAAAGTTGTAGAAGTTTGTAGTTCCCGAATAAGAATGAGAAATTGAGGATAGAATGCAGCGAACTTTAAAAGTATTTCTGACTGAGTTGATTGATTATGCCGGACTTTTTCCTCCCGCTAATCTTCAGTTGAGTGAGGCTTTCCCAAAGTATCTGGCGTATATACAGGGGCTGGATGCCTGGATGATGTCACGCTTTATTATTCCAACTGCTCGTCTAATCGAATTGGGTGATAATCATGGCACCCTCTTTCCAGAAAATGCAACACTTCACTTCTCTGGTTTGGGAAAACCAAGTAAGAATTCAGAGGATTATTTCAATAATTTGAGTAGCAGTTTGACTGAAATACGTACCTTTCATCAACGTTTCCCCAACCGAGTACAGGTCGATTTTTTTGAAGTAAAATTGCCGGGTGACGTAATTGAACGTGCACGGGACGAGGAAATTCGTGAGCTGCTTGAGAAATCTGCAGATATGATTGATGATCAGGCACCTGGTCTCCTGAATCCGTTTTATGAAATCGATTTCCTTCAGAATTGGCGTGATGGGGTTGACGCAACAACAAAAGCTCTGGCTGCTCATAATGTTACCACCGATGGCAACTGGACACATTCAAAGTCTCGTCGAGCTGGTTTCAAATTACGTTGTGGAGGAATCAAGGCTGAAATGTTCCCTTCACTCGAACAGGTAGCCTATTCTTTGGAAGAGGTGATTTCGCATGACCTGTCTTTCAAGGCGACAGCGGGATTGCATCATCCAATTCGTCATTATAATGAATCAGTCCAGACAAAAATGCATGGTTTCTTCAATGTTTTCGGAGCAGCGGTACTAGGTGCTATTTTGGAACTTAAAGAGGAGAAACTGCATAAGATTCTCCAGGATGAACAAGCCTCAAGTTTTGTATTTAAAAAGGATTCATTCTCTTGGAAAGACTTGAGTATTACCGTAGAACAATTGGAAACAGCAAGGCAAAAATGCGGCTTATCCTTTGGTAGTTGCAGTTTTGATGAACCAAGAGATGATCTCAAAGAGCTTGGGCTGTTTTAACAATAACTGAAAAGGTAGAATTGTAGTTTTAATTAACAATGAGAGGTTGTAAGTAATGAATCCGACCAATGATCCGGGACTTCGTTCCTTTATAGAAGTGCCTAAGGATTCCCATTTTCCCATACAAAATCTTCCCTATGGTGTATTTCGCTCCAAATCAAACCAGTATGCTCGAGTTGGGGTTGCAATCGGCAACCAGGTGCTGGACTTGGGGGCATTGGAGCTTGCCGGGCTGTTTAAGAATACTGCACTTGATGACATGGTGGTGTTTAATCGACGTTATTTAAACGGTTTCATGGCACTGGGGCGTCCATTCTGGCAGGAAGTGCGTGCTCGAATCAGCGAGCTACTTCGCCACGATAACCCAGAATTAAGAGACAACCAGACGCTAAGGAAAAAAGCATTTATTCCAATGGATAAGGTTGAAATGTTACTGCCGGTCAACATCGGTGATTACACGGATTTTTACTCCTCACGTGAACATGCTACCAATGTCGGAACGATGTTTCGTGGAAAAGATAACGCTTTGATGCCAAACTGGCTGCACCTTCCGGTTGCATATCATGGACGTGCCAGTTCGATTGTGATCAGCGGAACAGATATACGCCGTCCCCACGGACAAGTACTCCCTAAAGATGCGGCTGAACCAGTTTTCAGTCCTTCTCATCTCCTGGATTTCGAGCTTGAAATGGGATTTTTTGTTGGACCTGGTAGCGAGCTTGGTTATCCAATTTCAGCAGAAAATGCGATGGATCATATCTTTGGCATGGTGCTGGTGAATGACTGGTCTGCGCGGGATATTCAGAAGTGGGAGTATCAACCACTGGGTCCGTTTAACGCAAAAAATTTTGCCACCACAATATCACCCTGGATAGTGACAATGGATGCATTGGATGCATTCAAGGTTACTGGTCCGGTTCAAGCACCACCACCGCTCCCCTACTTGAAGAGTAATCGTGAATCAACGTACGATATCAAGCTGGATGTCTCGATTCAGAGCGAAAAGATGGATGCTCCTTATACAGTTTGCCGTTCAAATTTCAAGCATCTTTATTGGAACATCAGACAGCAATTAGCACATCATACAATCACTGGATGCAATGTCCGTCCCGGAGATATGATGGCGAGCGGCACAATCAGCGGTCCGGACAAGAGTTCATTTGGCTCGATGTTAGAGTTGACATGGCGAGGAACTGAACCAATTCAACTCCCGAGCGGCGAAGAACGCAAATTTCTGAATGATGGTGATACTGTAGTTATCAGCGGCTATTGTGAAGGGAATGAGTATCGTGTTGGATTTGGTGAAGCAAAAGGTAAATTGCTTCCGGTAAAATCGTAGACTGAAATCTGACAAAATGTTAATAACAGAAAAGTTCCGCAACATATTTGGATGTTGCGGAACTTTTTTATGTCTTACGTCCCAGGATTAATTCAATCTCAATTGAAATCAATTTCACTAATCCGTCTATTTCTGATATCCAACGTGATCTCACTGCCGGTATACACCAGTAATCCCTGCAAATCCCGGGAAAAACCGGGATGTATTTATTGGTCATGACCAGCCCAAGTGGAGAAACCAACCGTCACAAGCTGGTGATGATCAAATAAGCCATGGTTCCCGATCAAAAAACTTCTTTACGCCTTACCGGTTTATGCTATCTGGATAGGTGGTCAAGTCGTGTGGCAGACTCGACCGAGGTGAACGCATCATCGCGAATGGTGTATGTTCGAGAAAATTGGATACTCGCGACATATAGATATCAGAGTGATGTTCAACCTGACGTGCGAACTGGCTCTTATCCTTCCCTGCTCTCATCAGCAATCCCCAGTTTTCATTCATCAGGCTGTTTGACTCGATAGCCAGTGGTGCGATGAACGCATCGAGTGCTTCAAATTCTGCTCTCAGTTGATCACGAAGGAGTAGTAGTTCCTCTTCAGAAGCGTCTGATTCAGTTTGACCACCTTTTTGCAGTCTGAGCAATTCGAGTCGAACAAGATTATATTTACGTTCCAGTTCACTTTTCTCTTCCATCAGATTTGATAATTTCACCTGTTTCTCATGGAAATTCTCCAGGGCGATCAGTTCATCCTCCAGCTCACGAACCACTAGACCAGTTCTCCAGCGCAGTACCTTTTTGCTGACATGGACATCAGAAAAGATATGGTCACCCACATAAAGAAACTCTGCGCCAGTAAGGTTGAAGTGAGATTCGATCAGAGAAGCACAACCTCCATGATACACTCCTGCCTGCTTCAACTCACCAAATACCGGCTTCAGCAGTCCATTCTCCTCAACGATTTCGTAAACAGGCAGTGAATCGCTGAAAAAATTTGGCTTACGTGCGGAGACAATCACCAGGTCGAAAAGATCGCGCCAGGTTGTATTTTCCGGCAGAAAACGATCAAAGGTGTAAGTCATCATGGGATGCGTATATTCCCACTCACTGTTGGTGATAAGCAACAGCTTTTTACCCGCCAGTTTCTGATCCATCAGTGCTTTGGGAGTTCCCTCATCAAGCATGACGAAGGTATCTGGATCATTCAAAATTTCCTGCTTGAGCTGACCTTCCATGTGGGCATAATTGATATTTTCTCGAACGAGACGATAGAGGTCGCTGTACCCCATGCCTTCAGGTAGTTGTCTATCATCCAGACGGTCTACCAACTGGGTGTACATGCAGGATTCGGACAGGGAGAACAGTGTGTTGAGGAAAACATAGCGGTCATCAGATAGATCAACAAGCACACGTGCGTAGTTTTTACGTTGTGTCTCAAAATCCAGCGCTTTTGTGCCATGGAAAGCGTGCACGATAAAGCCGAAACGGTTCGCTTTTATCAGATTCCCCAGCTCCAGATCGATCAGCAACCCCTGCATAGTCAGGTTGGGATCAAATTCGAGACCATCAACTGGTATTCCCTGCTCTTCCAGCTTGAGCTTCAGGTATTTGTATGCCCGCTTCTCCCATTCATAAACATTGTAGTGAATCAAGGTGTAGTCCATGTCATAGCCAATGGCACGGATGGTTCTTAAATTCAATGTCCGGTTACAATAAATACCGTGTTGCGGGCTGGGTAATTTTGGAAGTTGATCCATATTCAAGGTCATATTGCTCTCTAAAATTGTTGATAAGGTATTTTCTATTCTGATTTTCTGAGAATGAATAATTTCGGGTTTTCGGAAAAAGTGAATACATACAATTCAGTCTAACATTAATAATATCAATATCTTCCTGGATGCCATCTAACACCCTGCTGGCATGACGCACTCAAAATCTGCGTTTAGGAAAGGTTCGCCTTAAGTTTACTGATCGCATCATCGGTTTACAACACTACGCCTATTGTTCTTATTATCGCACGAGGGAGTTGAGATACATCACTTGCACGACCGACTAAATACGATTACTTTGCCTCTGGCTCTTAATTGAGACCTGATTAGTCATCGTAGACTTCAAAACGGGAAAGCAAAAGTATGCTCTACGAAAATGTTAAAAAAGAGATTGACGATTCTAAGTCTATAAAGAAGAAAGGTGGAGAAAGCTCCATGAGTCTGCTTCTTATTCGGCCTTTTGAGGTCATGTATCACGGTGAGCGGTATCCTGTTGTTATGGTACGTGTTGACGCTTCAGGAAATCGGCTCTATGCACTGCCAAACAAGGAAAAATCAGACCCACCTGAACCGCTGAAATGGGTTGCAGAACGTTGGATTGAGGAAGTTTTACCTTTGGATCAACCTTAGTCTGATCGCACTGTAGTGACCTTATAAGCTCGGATTGGCAAACTTGTGATGTTTCAGGGAGGGTATAGCTACTTCTCAAGATCATCCTGAGCTTGCTGGCAACTCCGGGCATTTTTTTGGTGCGATCTTGTGAAATAGTATTCAAGCAGTTCTAGTGGATTGGCTCACGTGCATTGATTGATGGCATTGGACTTGTTCAATGTTTAACAATTCTATTAATGTGCATATTAGACCCTGGATAAATCCAGGGCCAATTTGTCTTCCCAGATGTATCGATCCACTGGATACATTACTTACTGGGTAATATTGTCTCCGTAAATAATCTAGGAGTCCATAGTCATGAATGAGAATATCAAGCGTGCAAATAAGGAATGGGAAGAAAAGGTAGTGGGAAAAACTTTGGCCCGATTCCCGGAACGTAAGCCCGAATTCACCACGGATGGCAAGTATGCCATTCAACGCTTATATACTCCCGAAGACTCGGACTACATGGTAAAACTTGGCTTCCCGGGTGAGTATCCATTCACTCGCGGGGTACAGCCTACCATGTATCGTGGACGTTTCTGGACCATGCGTCAATATGCAGGATTCGGAACCGCTTCAGAATCGAACAAACGGTATAAATACTTACTCAACCAGGGCACAACCGGACTTTCGGTTGCCTTTGATCTGCCAACCCAGATTGGGTATGACTCTGATCATCAGCTTTCACAGGGTGAAGTTGGTAAAGTAGGTGTTGCCATTGATAGTCTCGCTGACATGGAAGTTTTACTAGAGGGGATTCCTTTAGATAAAATTTCGACCTCCATGACAATCAACTCCACCGCTTCCATTTTATTGGCGTTATATGTTGCAATCGCGAAAAAGCAGGGAGTGAAAAATGAGCGTATCACGGGTACGATTCAAAATGATATCTTAAAAGAATATATCGCACGAGGCACCTATCGTTTCCCACCCAAACCGTCGATGCGTTTGATTACTGATATCTTTGCCTGGTGCCAGACCGATGCTCCTCATTTTAATACTATTTCTATCAGTGGCTACCATATCCGTGAAGCTGGTGCAACTGCGGAGCAGGAAGTCGCTTTCACCCTGGCAAATGCTCGCGCCTATATCGAAGCGGCACTCTCAGCGGGTCTTGAGATTGATGATTTTGCACCTCGTCTGGCATTTTTCTTTAATTCGCATTCCAATCTATTCGAGGAAGTATCAAAGTTCCGTGCGGCGAGACGGCTGTACGCCCGCATGATGAAGGATACATTCAAAGCGAAAAATCCGAAATCAATGATGCTGCGTTTCCATACTCAAACCGCCGGCAGCACACTGACTGCCCAACAGATCGACAACAACGTTGTCCGTACCACCATTGAAGCTCTGGCAGCGGTTCTTGGAGGAACCCAGAGTCTCCACACGAACAGTCGTGATGAGGCACTTGCACTCCCCACTGAGCAGGCTGTCAAACTGGCACTTCGTACACAACAGGTAATCGCGCATGAAGCAGGTGTGACCGACACCGTTGACCCCCTCGCAGGTTCGTACTTTGTCGAAAAACTGACCGATGAGATCGAGGGACGAGCGGAAGCGATCATGTCTCGTATTGAGGATATGGGAGGCAGTGTGGCAGCTATTGAACAGGGGTATTTCCAGGACGAGATCGGTCGGAGTGCTTATAACTATCAACGGGACATTGAAGACAATAAAAAGATCATTGTCGGTGTCAACGAATACATCGAAGAAGGTGAACATCACGAAGACCTGCTGACTGTCGATCCCGAAGAGGAACAAAGGCAGGTGGAACGTGTACAAGCTGTCCGTTCCCAAAAGCAGCAGCCAGGCTTTGTTGACACCATGAGCGAACGATTGATCAAAGCAGCATCCGGCAATGAAAACCTGATGCCGATTATTCTTGAAGCAGTTCAAGGGTATATGACACTTGGTGAAATCTGTGCTGCTCTGGAACAGGAATGGGGGATTTATCATCAGCAATAGTGGAGAAATTTCATGATGTATCCCCTCTTTAAACTTATCCATATCATTGCGGTAATACTCTTTATGGGTAACATCACTGTCGGTGTTCTTTGGGCAGGCATGGCAAATCGCAGTGGTAAACGGGATCTGTTGTTGTTCACCTTCAAAGGCATAAGACGCAGCGATATGATATTCACCAATCCCGCTGTTCTAGTAATACTGCTCACTGGATTTGGAGCTGCAGGTATTGGTGGGTACAAAATTCTGGGATCAGGCTGGATTCTCTGGTCAATCATTCTTTTTACAGTATCGGGAATTCTTTATATGGCATGGGTAGCACCACTGCAAAAGAAGATCGTGAAACTATTTGAGAGTGATCCCGAGGGAGATTCACCTCCAGATGAATACTCTACATTGTATAAGAAATGGGTGATAACCAGTCACATCGCCCTTCTCACCCCTTGGATTGCACTGGTACTGATGGTGTTAAAGCCGATTTTACCGGCATTTTAAGATTGTTTAGTATGTGGGAGTGATTCAAAACTGGTATCCAACTTGAGATGTCTCTACTCCTGGTTTTTCGCAGTTCTTTTAAGTTGAAAGCGAATCCAGGGTTTCGCCATAGTCATTACGAGGATGGTAGTGACGAAGTAATCCATTGGTTCCAGGGAGAGATTGCTTCACACTGTTCGCAATGACTTCTGTTATTTGATTAGCACTATTTTGCGAGTATGTACCTTTTGATTTGCTTTCAGTTGAACGAAATAGACCCCTGTTGAGGCTGGTAAACCGTGATCCGTAAAGCCCTTCCAGATAGATCGATGGACTCCTTCATTCATGGAACCAGAGCTGAGCTCACGTACCAACTGCCCTGAAACATTATAAATTCTCAATGATACATCAGCCTTTTCAGGAAGACTGAACGGTATGGTTAAGGTCGAATTAAACGGGTTGGGGTAGCCTTGCTCCAACTTAAATTCGTCTGGCAAGTGTGCGACACCAAGACTTAAATTAGCGAAACCATCTTTCCCGAATACTGGTATATTTTCGTCCAGATACTTAACAGGCAGAATCGATCCATCGCTCCCGATTAACCTGATTCCTATTTCATTTCCAGCTCTGAAACCTTTGAGATTATGCTTCTCATCCCCACCCCAAGCGATAACAGGAGTATACTGCAAATCATTCGTGACAATGTTCTTGCCCACGAGGTTATTACCATCATATAGCTCAATAACGGACGGGTCTAAGGACTTAAGTTTTTCACTCAGCGTGACGATTACCGCATAAGGCAAACCTGTAGCTTCCGGCGCACCTTCTACCTCAGGAATATCATTGACCTTCGGATTTACTCTTGTGAATTGAGCTTCAGTATAAGTAAAATCAATACGTTCCTCTGAACTGAGAAAAACCATATAACCTTCACCTGGTGCCATATTCCCGATAGTACTAATGCCAAGTGAGGGAATCCAGATACGTCCATCATCGGTTTGTATAATCTGTAAATCGCCTTCTATATTCCCAAGAGCATTAATGACATCAACACCATAGTCAAAGGGATATCCGATCCAATTCCAACGGTTCGGTAAGGCATAATAGTTTGTGTTCGGCGCAAGTGGTTCACCGGAAAAAGTGACTGAGGAATTATCTGAACAAAAGACTCGATAACCCTGATTTATAGCGATATTTCGAATCGAATTGATCTCAATTGGAGGTGCCGGGATAAAGATACCGCCATCA
>JAIOHU010000014.1 GCA_019912845.1 bacterium | reverse complement strand
GAACTCCATCTAGGCGTTTCAACGTTACCCTCAAGCGACACCCCAAAATTGACGCTCGGTTATTTGCACAAACAATCCATCATCCCAATAGAATACTGCCATCTTGCTGTCGAAACGGTCAACGATACGGTAAAAAAAGTATCTGCAAATATGGAAAGCCTTGCGGGAATCGACCTGTCAGAGTTGCTGGCTAAAAATCCATTGAGATTGATGATTAGGGATAACGGCAAAAATGGAACTCTGGCGATTCTCTTTTTTGACGAAAAAGTACCTCAAAAATATCTTCCAATTTTCAAAGAATGGCTGAGCAGGTCTGTTTCAAACTTTGAGTTGCGGCAGGTGGAATCCTACGCCTTCCGTTACCTGAACTCTACTACAATAGATAAACAGGGTGATGGAACAGTCCAATATCCAATAGGCGAACATCCACCAATTACGCTCCCATCGACAGTATTCACGCAGACAAATCATTCGGTTGCAGAACTACTGCAGCGTGAGGTTATTCGACTCTTACCCTCAGGTAAACCGATTATCGATTTATATGGGGGATTTGGTGTATTTTCCATCCTCCACGATTGGAAATCAAAAACCTCATCGGATGTCATCGAAAGTTCTACTGAATCGGTGCAGAGTGGAAGGGAGTACGTCACTCAAAACCATTTGAAAACCAATTTTGTAAAAAGGCATCTGGGAAATAGAATGATCCCTGAAAAAGTGTTGCACCGCAATAAAAGTGTTGTACTCGACCCCCCCAGAGCTGGAGGTGGCAAAAAAATCATGAGCCAGCTAAATGCAAGTGGTTGTAAAAACATTGTTTATGTCTCCTGCCATCCTGCTGCACTCGCCAGAGATATTCAACTCCTGACAAACTATAAAATCCAATCAATTCAACCATTTGACATGTTTCCTCACACCCCCGAGTTAGAAACAGTGATGCATCTGACAACAAAAAAATAGAGTTGGGCTGGAAGTGGAGTCTCCTTAAGTCCTTGCAATATCAAGTATTACTACATTCTCACATGAATGAGAGACAATAGACCTTAAGTGTTGCGACAAAATATAAATTCGTCACATTTATACTTGCATATAATATCCAGTGAAGGTATTTTATTTGTAGTGGCAAATGTTGTCGTTTAACATTTGACACTCAAAGCAGTCCTCATTCGCTTGGTACAGAATCTATAAAAATCCAATTATATTGATATTAAACTTGATGAGGAGGGGGTCATGAAGAATAATTATCTTGCAGTGCTCGCATGTGTGTTGATGTTTTCGAACTCACAAGCACAAACTCATTTCCAGCCAGTTGATCCAACCGAACCCGATGGAAATATCGTTCTGGTTTCTGCAGCTACATTCGAAGGTGAACCACTGAGTCCCGGTGACGAGATCGCCGTATTCTCAGTGGGCATTCTTGTGGGAGTGTCGGTTGTTGTGGAGTTTCCCTTGACGATTACCACCTACCCCGAAGGTGAAACTCCGGGCTATACTGTAGAGACACCTCTACAATTCAGAATCTGGCGTAGTCTCGCTGGACAGGAGCACATCGCTGATGCTTCCTACAATAATGGTACTGGTGTTTTCAGCGATGATAATGCAGTCCATGATATCGATCTGGAAGCGTATAATTTGTATGCCCGTCAATGGACATTCTACCCGGAGTGGAGACATATCTATCTCAACATCGAACCTGAGGATTTTAATTCATTTTCGGTGTTTTCAACCCTCGATCATCTATCGCTGGTAAATGCGAATGATGGTGCGATGTACCTTCCTCCATTCATAAACACAATTGGTAATGTTGAAGTGGGAGAAGGATTTTCCGTGTCAGTAACTGCTCCCGATGTCATGACGGTCTGGGGATTTCCTGTGGATGTGGATTCAAGCCAGCGTATATTTTTTCGTGGTGGAGTCTGGAATCTGTTCTCATTCAATGTCATACCGGAAACCCCGAATATTGCAGGCATTTTTGCTGATGAGGAAAATCTGGTGATTGTTCAGGATAACGATGGTAATGTTTATATCCCGAATGAGGTAAACACAATCGGCGAGATCAATGTCCTCAATGGGTATCGGGCTATCTTTGACAATTATAGTGTGGTGGATATTGATGGCTTTGAATTACACGATCAACTGGTTTTTGAGCTCCAATCGAACCGGTGGGAGTGGTTGGGATGTACTCTTCCAACTCGAGAAGACCCACAAATTGCGTTGATGGAACTCAGGCACAGTTTGCAGATAGTCATGAGCGATCGTGGGCAATTCTGGATTCCAGGTGTCGTATCGACTCTTGATCAGATGCGACCGGGTGACGCATACATCCTTGTGGTAAACGAGAATGTTGATTTCAGGTATCGTGAGATCACAAAGAATGCGATCACCGATGATTTTGATCCTTACATAGAACCTCAACTACTTCAAACCCCTGTTTCGGTTACAGGCATTCCTTATATCCTGCTCGTTCAACATGGCGAGGGATTGCTGCAGAGTGGAGCAGAGGAGATCAAAATCTATGATAGTGAGAAACTGGTTGGTGCAGCTCGTATCGAAAAGGCAATGCCATTTACTCCTGTGACCTGCTGGCAGAATGACACCTATACAGGAGAAGCTGGTTTTACTCCTGGAAACAGCATCAACATTATTGTAGAAGATCATGAAGGTAATCCAATAGAAAGCATCCTCGAGTCTGATCACTACTTTGGTGAAACGGTTTACTCAGATATCACACTCTCCGCATTAAATAAATCTATCCCTCAAGAATTTGAAGTACTGGAGCCCTATCCAAATCCATTCAACTCGAGCACCAATATTGTCTTCACGCTTCCGAGAACCGGAGATGTTGAGCTGCAACTAATAAATATTCTGGGTCAAGCTTTATACACAAGCAATGAGATATACAGTGCTGGCACACAAAAAATCAGTCTTAGCTCTGATCAGTTCAATTTTGAAATGTCCAGCGGATTATATTTTGTGCGATTGAACTATGAAAATCAGACGCGCATGAAGAAGGTTGTATTGGTTGAGTAGCTAAATTCATTTATTTTCATTGAAATCCCTGCCTGAATTCAACGCTTGAGCTTGATCAGGGTAGGGATTTTTGATTTAGTTTGGTTAAGATGGTAGAGCAATTCGCCGAAAGAATTCGGATTGGTAAGCCGGAGCCATTGCTGACAGGCGGTTTTTGTTCCAATTCAGCGTGAAGCAGGTATCTTCCTACACTACCATCAGTTCTGGTGAGCCAGACCCATTGAGGGAATGTCAATTCATTCACGGGAGGATTATCGCTGGCAGATTCATAAATTTTTGGTTTGAATATAAACATATGTTCATTATACGAAATTGCTTCAGTCTACGGCAAGGTCATAGTCGTCCACTCCAACCCTCTGAAAGAGCCCTGCTTGATCTCATTCCAGATTTAAAATGGTCAGGAGAATCAATATGGAGCAGAGAGACATTAGACACCGCTTGTAGTGCATTTCCTTATGCTCCATGACAGTTTAGTCTGCAAAAACAGGATGAGAAATCTAATTCTCCCTACTTTTGAATCAATGAACTTCACAGCTTCCCTGGAGACTTCAGATGAGTAAATCCTTACAATGACTTGCTTTCGGGATTTAATATGCTTATTCAAAAGTTTGGCTTTGCTAATTCTCATGAAATGCTTATATTCATTGGTATTTTGCACGACCTGTTCTCGGGTACGAGTACTAATAGATTTGGAAGAAATTAAGTATTACCGTTGACGAGCTAGGTACGCCTTCGTACCTTAAGTCTCTATTATGGTATCCAATAAACACAAGTAATCTAATTTGGAATTCAGGAGTGATATATGGGGCATTCCACTAATTATCGTCGTGTGTTTTTAATTACGATCATGTTATTTCTGATAGCCGCCCCTTACGGTTGGGCTCAGGATAATCTTCTGCACCGTTTTGAAGGAGGTCAGATGGATTTATCCTTCTTCTCACACAGCCAATTGTTAACAGGGCCGGGTGTATCCAGTGTGGTGGTGGGCGGAACCGCTCCTGCCATAGATGATCCATTCACTGTGTTCAGGAATCCTGCGGGTATGAGATATATGCAGGATAAACCCTATGTAGGATTTACCTTTAAACCTACAATAGGAGTGCAATGGCCTGATCAGGTGCAGGATCAAGTAAATGAGACAATGGATACATCAATTGAATCCTTTGAGCGTACAGGTGTATTCGAGTATCCTGAAATCTCAGGAGGTGCTTATCAACGAGGTTCGATTTTATCGAGCGTTGCGATGACCTTTCCGAAATTTCCATGGCAGTTCGGTTTTGGATACTCTCGTCCATACTACTTTAACCTTGATTTCATCTATGGTGGTTTGACTGAGCACATAGAAGCGGCTTCCGGCAACCCAGATGATCCATCTGTTCAGACAATCATGCAGGTCAAGATGGATATTGATCTGATGGTAAAATCAGATTTATGGACAGTTGCTGTAGCACGTGATATTGGTCCTATGTTTACTGGTGGTCTTTCTATTTCGAGAAACTATATGAGTATCGAGTCGAATTCGGGAATGCTGGTGAATGGCTCGATGATCTTCTCTGGAAGGATGTACTCATTTAATGATAATTCTGATCCCTGGTACAATAACCTTGGGGGTACCGCTGCTGGTCGGTATGATGGTGGATCAATGATTTATCGTCTGGGTGGTCAGTTTGTCCCGTTTGCTGAAGATGGCTGGCGTTTTGGAGCTGATTTGAAAATTCAGCCAGATGCTGTTCTCGAAGGGAATATGATTCTACACATAGATGAATTTCCTGCTCTGAAAATCCAGACAAAAGAAGGTGAAGATAATTTTGATACAGACCGAATCGAGGATGTATCTGAATTAACAAAGACATATCCGAATAGTTATTTGCCGTCGAATGAGATGAAAATATATACGC
>JAIOHU010000171.1 GCA_019912845.1 bacterium | reverse complement strand
CCTTTACCAGATCGGCAACAATTTCCGACTGCAGACGTCTATTCGCCGCTCCAGCACCTAAATTCACCGCGAATATCCTTTGATTGTCAGGGTTTGCAGCATTTCTACTCTCTAAAAATGCAAAGCTTGTGCCTCTAAAGTTTTCCTTTAACTTTGGCTCTGACAGGGGATAAATCGCAGGTCCATATGCAGCCCAGATTTCTGAAAGGTGGATGGTATTCATTCCTCGAAATTCAAGGGCGATATTTAAGTAGGCATGAGGCGGGGGAAGTGGTTTTCCGAAAAATGGTCCTTTTTTTGAGCGGGCGGGAATAAATGTCGCAATTGCCGATGGAATACTTCCCTGGTTCAGCAAAATCAATTCATCAAAAGGCTCGATTTTCCTCAACGGTTTTGACCATTCGGATAATAATTTCCAAGATTTATCATGACCTCGTCGACAAAGATATGCTGCCTCTTGTAAATCAACCGTCAGAATTTCATCAACATCGCCTAATAGTTCAGCAGCATGGCGTGATCGTTTGTCCACAACAAGATTAGTTTTTACTGCGCTATCCTGTTTCTTCAGATTCTGCAGGAGTGGGCTGGTTTGGATTAAGTCTCCAAATCTTGCAAGTTGAACTACTGCTATTTTTTTTCTCTGAAGTATCATATACTGAATTCTTGGTATTATTGTCTCATACTAAATGGCTATATGGTTGTATGGTTCTGATTACCGCTATCCAATCGGTCCTGAAATCGATAATATTAATACCTTCCTGGATGCCTGCTAACCCCACGCTGATATGACGCAATCGGATAATACTTTCGAGAAACCCTGGTATCCGTGATGTAAACCCCTGTAAAAAAAGAGCGGGTAGTTAACCCGCGATTTTCTTTGAGAGAGCGATCCTCTTCCCATCAATTGATTTTATTTAATCAACTGACCGGTTTCGTGCTTCTTCTCCTAAAGCGAAGTGAGGATCAGGAGGCTTTCAGATGGTCTTTCAATTGAAGGGCACCATGATGGTCAGGTTTTGCTGAAAGCACTTTTTCGAGTTCTTCCTCAGCGCGTGGCATGTTCTTCTCACCGAACAAGATTGCTGCAAAATGGAAACGTGCTTCAACATCAGCTGGTTTGATATTCAGGTAACGTTCCAGAAATTCCTGAGCTTCCGCAAGCCGTCCAGATTGAACTGCGGCAGCAACCAACCCTACAACTGCAGGACGATGTTCTGGTGCGAGGGTTGCAGCTTTTTTGAAATGATCAACTGCGAAATCATGATTTCCTCTCCGCAGTTCTACATTCCCCAGCCCCATGTGTCCACGACTGTTTTGAGGATCGAGATCGGCTACCTTAGTGAATATCTCCTCGGCTTTCTCGTCCTGACCTTTGATCAAGAGGTATGCGCCAATTCCTACCCATGCTCGATAAGCACTGGGATCATCAGCAACCGCTTTGTGATAACATTCGATAGCTTCTTCGGGACGATCCAATCTGAATCGCGCATCACCTAAAAGCGTCCAATAGGTGGCATTTGTCCCTTTGTTGCCGTTCAAACTGTCCCGTGTTTCCACGAGAGCCTGCTCAGCGGTAGTGAAGTTTCCATCACGAATCATCAAGTCTGCACGGGCGAGGAGATCAAGCATCTCACGTCGGTGATCTTTCTCCTCATCACTGGCAAATTCATCAACCTTTGGTTGCTTCATGTTTCGGATACGTGTTGGGGTTAAGGTTTCCATGTCAGCCTCCTCCCTTTGATGGGAAGCTTTCTCTGTTTTTTGTAAAGGTACCATTACCTCTTTGTCGCCACGTTGCTCCAGACGATAACCGTCCATTTCCGCATACAGGTGCAAATCCGGGGCGATGCTATTTTCATATCTATTCATGAATAACTCAATATTCGCAGCATCATTATCCTTTCTACCAGGAGTAGATTCGGTATGATGTGTGACTACGGCACTCGGTTCGTATACGATATTCACTCCGAGTGTCCTGGCTTTAAGACAAAAATCGATATCTTCAAAACTGTTCAGGAAGGCCTCATCCATTCCGCCAAGACGCTCATATAGCTCTTTTCTGATAAGCATACATGCACCAGTTACCGCCTGGAATGAGCGACGTTTCATTACATTCTGAAAATCGCCAGGAGCTCCGCAGTAAATATGACCGGGGAATTTATCGGCGGAAATCGTAATGCCAGCATGTTGGACTTTTCCATTCGGGTATAATAATCGAGCTCCAACAATTCCAGCATCTTCCTCCTGCGACGCTGTTACCATCTGACGCAACCAACCTTGGCGTACTTTGGTATCGTTGTTCAGCAATAGGACATATTGACCACGAGCTGCTCTAGCACCACGGTTACAAGCCTTCGCGAATCCCTCGTTCGTATCTGAACGAAGGAACAATACTCCCCATTGTTCCAGCTTGCTGATCAATTCTTTAGAAGTGTTGTCACTACCGTTGTCGATAACAATAATTTCAAATGGGATATCGAGTGTATTTTCTACAATCGACTGAACGCATTCGATTAACAAATCTGGCAGGTTAAAGTGCGGAATGACGATGGAAACCAGTGGTTGCCCCTGTTGTTTGAAGGCATTAAATGTTATCATTCGAGCACGTTCTAGAGCCTTCAGGCGATCTGCCCGCTCCTTCTCATCCTCAAGGGGTAATCGTTTGTAAATAGTGTATCGATCACGTAACTGCATTTCCATGCGATGCAATTCGTTTAGATCAAATCCTAAGACACGTCTCTCAGAAGTGAGATGGATTTCAATTGAATTTTCGAAGGTGACGTTCTCGAGAACAAAATGCCAGAATGGATCGCCATGTAATTCTGTATTGAAGCCAGTTTCAAGGAATTTTTCCCGATTTACAAGTAATTTCTCAGGGGGGATGACTGGTTCAATGAGGGATTTTTTTAGCAACTCATTAAGTTCATCTTTTTTGTTCGACAGAAAGATAAATTCGTTTCTTCCCAGGACTTGATCTACAAATTTTTCAAGTGTAAGTGGTTGGGGCTTAACCCCTGCCGGCATGAACCATATCCACTTACCAGAAGTAAGTTTTCCACCCAAATCCCAACGTTTGGAGTTTGTGTCAAATGGCGACGGATTGATAAAACGTATGTTCAAATCAGGGTTACTGATATATGGTTGTTCTTCTGATGCTTTGAGGACAACGATCACTTCGCCAGGCTTCGTAACTTGCCGTGAGAGAGCAGTTAACGTATCCTGTAAGTCAGTACTCACTCCATTGTCGATTATTACAGCACTGATTTCAATGTTTTTGTCAACTGGACGTAATGCTGGCAGCAGTATGTCAGGAGTTGGAACATCCGAACTAGTACTTTTTGCCGATATACTCTCGTGTTCAACCCGTTCAACAATTGATTCAGCCTTTTGTATTGCCTCGGGAATTTCTGGGGATGCCTCAATTTCTGGAAGATCATCAAGGATATTATCCTTGTTGTGATTTTCAGCTTCCTCAACTTTCGATTGTTCTATTGATTCTGCCGAAACTGGTGATTCTGCAATCTCCAAATCTTCAAAATCTGATTGCGCATCCGCATGTTTTCCAATTAGTCTTGCTCCCAATTCAATCCGAAACTTGAGAGTAGCAGTTGTAAGGGTTGATGCCGGTGATTTGCATGCTAATTCATAATACTTTTCAGCGATATTTCTTTTGCCCACTTTTTCGAGTACAGTCCCTGCGCGACAGAGTACTTCGATTGATTCTCTTTGCGCGATTCTATCGGGGTCTTCAAGACCGCTGTCGTGCATCTCTTTATAGAGCAAAGCGGAAAGATTTGAATCCTTGTTGAGCAGATTTATATCAGTAAGGGCAAGAAAACCATGTAGACATTCGCTGATTTCATCATCGGGTGACCAACCTGAATCTATTACTGATCGCGCTCGCAGCAAACCTGCATCAATGAGCTGAGAATTCTGTAACGCCAGACCAGCGAGCACAATTGTGCGACTCACCCGCAATTCACGGTCTGTGATATCCTGAGCATCGGCACCCTTCAAGACTTCAGCAGCTCGGAGAATTACCTGCTCACTGCCAGGAACGGGATGTCCCCTCAGACTTAACCCCACAAAGGCTTCTAGAACTACAGTGGTAGTCCAGTTATCATCCCAACCACCCTCATGATCGCGTCTCTCAATCAATTGAGCTGCAAAATGTTTGGCAAAATTGATATATCCACGTTCTGCGAGGGTTGGAACAACAAGAGCTGTCGAGAACAGGTCGCCACTCTGCTCATTTTTTCGTGCGACCAGATCTACATCCTGGCATCTTTTCAGCAGCTCTTCAATATCCTGTCTCAGCCATCTTGGAGCGGGCATGTCATACTCCTCTTAACTCAAGAAATTTAATAAACTTGTTTGGAACAGCGAAGAACCGATGTTCATGGTATTTTGCAATGCAATTTCATGCAATTGATACATTGCAATTCGCTCCGCCATATCTGCATCTTGCAATTCACTCAAGGCGTCAGTTGCCTGTATATCATCATCAATAATTCTGCTTAATGCATTATCATATTGCTGCACGAGGTTTCCAACCTTGCTCAATCCTGAGGTTACCTGTGCATGAACATCATCAATTCGCTCGATTAATTCTTCCAGTGCTTCCTGATCATTCGATCTCAAAGCATCTCTGAGATCGATCAGAACCTGAAAAACATCACCTTCCTCGCCGGGTTCACCAGACTGAAACACTTCCGTTCCGCGTAGGTTGGAAGGTATTCTACGATCTTCTTCAATTGTCTGATAAATGATACCATCCATATTTTCTTCAATATCATTTACCTGGATGATCTCACCAGTTTCTTCATCATATACAGGGTTATACGGGCTATCCTGAGTATTGAAACCACCGAATAAATAACCACCTGCATGTCGAGAATTTGCGATTGAGATCGTTTCGCCGATCATATTGTTGATGCGATCTGCTGAAAAAGCGTTATTGACATCATTTCCAGCTTCATTCGCCCCTTCAACAGCAGTGCTTCTGGCTTCATTGAGCAAATCGAGAAGAGCATTCAGCTCACTATCGGATTGTGATAGACGATTTCGCCCCGTAGTGATATTTCTTCTGTATTGAGTCTGTCTTCCTAATTGAGTCTCGAGATCAAGAATTCTGGGGGTTGCAGTAGGGTCATCCGAAGGATTAACCACCTCTATTCCTGAACTGAGAACTTGCTGATCTTCAAACATCTGTGTCTGTAAACGTCTGAGATCATTGAGCAGCACATTCATTCTGGCTGAAACTGTAATTCTCATATCTTGCTCCTACCCTACCATCGCCAGGACTGTTGATATCATTTCATCCGCTTGCCGGAGAACACGTGAAGTTGCACTATATGACCTCTGCACTAGAAGCAGGTTTGCCATTTCTTCGTCAATGCTCACCCCCGAAACCTGCTCTCTCCAGGTTTCAGCCTGCTCAAGTCCGGCAGCAGCAGATGCCATACGGATTTCAGCATCCTGCACGTTTGTAGCAACACGGGAAACAGTCTGATGGTAAAAATCTGAGAAACTCATTGTGCCATTTTCCAAAACCGCAGCCTGCTGCAGTTCAAATATCTCATGAGCTAAAGCATTATCACCCGTCGGGGAGATGCGAGATGCTGCTATTCTATCAGGATTCTCGATTATATGTTGACTGATTTGAAGATCATCTGCCCCTTCCCCATTGGGGTCCCAGAAATAATTGTTCAAGCTGCCATCACGTCCCACACCCTGCAGATGCAATTCATTGACCCGATCGCGAATTGTATTTGCAAGATCATCCAGGTCAGCCAATGCCTGAGGGATGTGAACATCTCTCATTTGAATTTTCGCAAATGCTTCACCCTCTTCAAACTCAACAGCTTGGTTATTATCAGCCCAGTATAAATTTCCACCATCCTTACCAATACCATTTTCGGGAAGCCAGTTAATTTCCCTTGTGCGGTCATCCATCACCAAAACGGAACGACCGATATACACATTGGCACTGCCATTATCCTGGAATTCGACTGTTACACCTGCAATTGTACTCAGTTCGTTTAACACACGGTCACGTTCATCAAGAAGTTGATTGGGATTCTGTCCTCGAATCTGTGCAGTTGATATTTCACGGTTCAATCGTGCAACCTCTGAGGCCATTCTATTGATATCATCACCGTGGGAACGTAATTCACGATTCATTCTTGCCTGCATATCATTCAGGTTTCTGGCTGCTCCCTGAAGTGTTGATGATAATTGTTCAGATCGTGATATCAGGTTAAGCCGCGGCGCACGGTCATCCGGCTGATTTGCCAGCTCTTCCCATGCGAGCCAGAAGTTATCCAATGCATCACTTATTCCACCCTGACCTATCTCACCCAGAACCTGTTCCACTTCCATCATTGATTCATATTGTGATTGCCATCTACCCATGGAGCTGTGTTCATAACGTACTCTATCGACGATGAATGCATCCGAAATTCTCTCGATTTCGGTGACTGAAACACCTGTACCGAACTGCCCTGGGTTCCCATCTAGTGCGGGACGTGTGCCCATTGCGGTTCGCTGGCGAGAATACCCCGGAGTGTTAACGTTGGAAACATTGTTCCCAATCACACTCATTGAACTCTGCTGCGCCATCAACACATCACGTGCCATTGTAAGCAGGTTCTGAAGTGAAGGTGCGCCGTTATGTAAGTTTCGAATGCTGCTCATGGTTTTATAGAGTTTTATTAACTAATATTGATTGCAAGTGACGGTTACGTAACTGACCGGTTGACTCGTATGTGACATCCATTTCGCTACCGTCAATAAGCCAGTCAATGCTATTCTGTGCCCGGTGCATGGATCGTTTAATTAAGTACTGACCTGATTAACCTTCTTGATTTTACCGACCAATGAAGTAATACTCTTTTTAGCTTCCAGCATTTCTGTGTTTACCTGACCGAGACTCAACTCAACCAGACGCGTCAAGGTGAGTTCCGATTCATCCATCTTCAGTCCTTTTGCAAGAACTCGAACTCTTAGGATACGATCCTCTTCAAGTGTGCGAATTTTTTTGATTAGAGCTTCCTGAATACTAACGGATTCCTCAAAGGCACGAACGTCATTTTTCACCAGAATATCTTTTTGCATTTCCAGGTGATCGAGAAACTCCTGCAAAAGTGTTTCCTCGATTTTGATGGTTTCAATTAATTCTTGTATCAATTCATCCATGGTCATCTCCTGATTCAATTCAGTCCCCAGACTTGGTTGAATCATGCTTTAACTGCTGATAGTACCCCATTACCTTTTTTACATAGGTTACTGTCTCTTCAAATGGCGGTATGCCATGGTACTGTTCTACTGCTTCAGGCCCGGCATTATATGCCGCTAGTGCATGTTCAAGGGTATCATATCGATCAAGTTGCTGATGCAGGTATTTTGTTCCCGCATCAATATTTTCACCCGGGTTGAAGGGATTTCGAACACTCATCTGCTTCGCTGTTCCATCCATCAATTGCATCAATCCTTTTGCTCCTGCCGTCGATACCGCTGCAGGATTTCCTCTGGATTCCTGAAGGATAACAGCACGTATCAGATTTGCATCAACTCCATATTTTTCCGCTGATCGTTGAATTAACGGTTCAAATCGCCAGAGTGGTGCCCTTAAACCGAATAATGGGACATTTGGCATTGTTCCAGTCGACATCGCTTCAGCAAGTTCTGGAGACAATTTCATTTCATGCAGATTATCCGTGGATTCAGGTACAAATGCTGGTGAGATCCCCTGCTTTTCTTTAATCTGTCGATACATCATTTCTGCTATGCCAAGTCCATTTTTTCCAGATATTTTCTCAGCCATTGCATTATCGAAGAGATCCTGATAAATCTCCGCACCAGTACCTTTACCGCCAACCATCGTCGTGGGACCACGCATATCTTTTATCAATTGATGTGCGAAATAGGTCTCGAATCCCTTGCATGCTTTGTAGAGCTTTTTATCCTCTACATGATCGGGGATATTATCATTGTTGAGACGTAATCCTGAATCACCAAAATGTCTGAGTTCGCTGATATCCATTAGATAATCACCAGTTCTGCCTGTAAAGCACCTGCCTGCTTCAGTGCCTGAAAGATTGAAATGATATCACGAGGGGTAACGCCAAGACTGTTTAATGCGGATGCGACATCTGCAATGCTGTTCGATTCAGGTATGACCGTTACCTTGGTCCCCTCCTGCTGAACATTGATCTGACTCACTCGATCCTGTACGGTTCTGCCGGGAGAAAATGGTCCGGGTTGGCTCACTGCAGGTGTGCTAACGATTGAGATTGATAGTGCGCCATGTGTAATCGCAACGTTTGATAGCTTTACATTTCCACCAATTGCGACAGTACCAGTACGTTCATTAACAATCACCCGCGCTCGTTGATCAGTTGTAACTGTTATTGATTCAGTCATTGAGATCATTGCCATCGCTCCACCGCTGAACTCCGGCGCTACTTGTACTTCGACAGAAACAGGATCAATTGCTCTGGCGATGGAATCTCCCATCGCTGAGTTTATCGCTTCTGCGATACGGGTGGCTGTTGTGAAATCACCTTCAAATAGGGCGTAACGGAAAAACTCCAAGCCCTCCAGAGTATTTGTCAGTTCACGTTCAACCATCAACCCATTAGGAATGCGCCCAACCGAGTTCATATTCTGGCTCACACTGACACCAGCCTCTTCCACACTGAATCCACCCAGGCTAACTGGACCCTGGGCAATTCCATAGATATTTTCATCAACTCCGATTAAGGGAGTAAGCAACAATGTTCCACCGGATAAACTTCTAGCGTCACCCATTGAAGAGACGATTACATCAATTTTCTGACCAACCTTAGCAAATGGAGGTAGTTCTGCTGTTACCATAACACCTGCAACATTTCTGACCCGTACTCGATCACTTTCCAATGAGATACCGAACCTGTCCAACATATTTTTCAACGCCTGATTGGTAAATAATGCACGAGGGCTATCACCGGAACCATCAAGACCGACAATGAGACCATAGCCTATTAGTTGCATTGAATTAATACCATCGATTCTTGCCAAATCCTTTATCCTGGATTGTGCAAATGAGGACAATGGCAACAGAAAGAGAATTACAAATATGTAAGCTCTTCTCTTCATTAGAAAATCCAATTTATAAATCGTGTAATGAATCCCGGCTTCCCACCTTCTGAGGCAACCCCCGATCCCCTGTAAAGTATCTGAGCCTCGGCTATATTGTAGCTGTAGATAGTGTTATCTGGTCTGATATCATCAATTCGCACTCTGCCAGTTAGAACTGTAGTCTGCTCCTCCCCATTAACTGATACGATCCGAGTCCCCTGGATAGTTACTAACCCATTGGCTCCGACTTCTGTGATGGTTGCAGTGATTTTGCCACGTAATTCGCCACGGCTCGAGGTTGTGCCTTTGTTGTCGCTTCTATTACTTAACTGGCTATCGATGCCAAATGGTGTTAATAGATCACCCAGGGTACCTGAAGTGTTGGCATCTGCTTCAAAACGGTTATCGCTATTGGTGTTGGTCTCAGTTTCGTTTACACCCTCAGTAAACTCCATCAAGAGAATCGTAAGAATATCGCCCTCCTGAAATGCCTTTTTGTCGGCAAAGAGGCTTCTGTTTACCACATTCTCAAACCTTTGCGCATAACCGAGTACTGGCAAAAGCAAAGCAAGTGAAAACAGTAGTATTTTTGAATAACGATTCATTCTAACCTCTATCATTAACGAATTTGAGAAGCGACACCTTCCACCAAAACACTCTTCTCACCAATCACAACGCCAATTAAACGAGCCCCTGTGAGGGTATTTTCCACCAGAATTCGATCCTGATCGTATGCTTTTTCCAGGGATATACCAGGTGCTGTGATGGTGACATTCCCACTTCGAGCGATGAGATCAATATGATCTCCCCTTGCTACCAGCGGTTTTACATCGAGCATACTCCAGCAAACTGCCTGACCTTTCTGAACGCTTCTCCTCAAGCACCATTTCCCGTTGGTAATCCCATCAGTTTTATTTGGGTAACGCAGTGAATTTTGCGAAATATCACGTTTCTCCCAGATGAGATGCTCAATGCTTACTGTTTCATACCTTTCCAACTTAGCTGCAGCCACGGGTACTTCCATAAGTACCGTCACCCGAACACTTAGCGGAATTCTGCGATAGACCCTATTCGCACGTTTTATTGTCAGATTTACGATGGTTGAACCGCGTGGATTGGTTCGTAAATCCATACTGAGTTCATCTGTTTCACGCACCTCATCGATTCGCCAGACTGCACCTCTCTCCCAACTCACTTCAGCATCTTGCCAGGCTTGATTGAGGTTGTAATCGAGCAGCTTCTCAACCTTCCTCTCTACGCTTTCGACGCTTGAAAAGGCTGGGAATGCTGAGATCAGCAGGACGATTAAGACGATGTCAGTAACGCGATTTTTCATTATTATCGTTTCAGGTTATTTGCCAGAGACAACATCTCTTCAGCGGTCTTAATCGCTTTCGAGTTCACTTCATAGGCACGTTGTGCTAAAATCATATTGACCATCTCTTCGACAATCTGCACATTTGACGCTTCAAGAAATCCTTGTGCTACTTCCCCGAATCCTTCGATTCCCGGTTGACCATAAATTGGAGGACCTGACGCTTCAGTTTCACGATAGAGGTTCTTACCCAATGCACGAAGCCCGTTTTCGTTAGCGAACTTCGCCAACTCGATTTGACCAACTTCCTGCATCTCAGTGGCACCAACGAGAAGAATGTTGACGTAGCCTTCACTATTGATCTGAATGTCAATTGTATCTTCTGGGATAATCAGGTCGGGTTCAAGGATGTAACCATCCGCATTTACCACACGTCCATCGGGGCTGCGATTGAAGTTTCCATCACGTGTATAAGCGATCGTATCATCACCTTTACGTACCTTGAAGAATCCTTCACCCTGAATGGATAGATCGAGAGGTGCATTGGTCGACACTGGGCTTCCCTGAGTAAATGCTTTCTCAATTGCTACTGGGCGAACACCATGACCAATTTGCAGTTCAGTTGGGATCACGGTGCCAAGATTACGCACTGATCCGGCTGACTGTTGAGTCTGGTAGATCAAATCCTGAAATTCGACTGTAGATTTCTTGAATCCAGTCGTATTGACATTTGACAGGTTGTTTGCGACAGTATCGATATAAAGCTGTTGTGCATACATTCCGCTTGCTGCGGTTCGCAGGGCTCGCATCATGGTTCGTGTACTCCTTTATAAGTAAGATCAGCTAAATCTACCGAGCTGATTAACTGCCATTTTGAGTGTCTCATCTTGTGCATGAAGAGCTTTTTGTGATGATTCATAATTTCTATTGAGTGAGATCATGACAACCATCTCCTCAACTATATTTACATTTGATTCTTCAAGGAATCCCTGGTGAATAATTGGCTTGTCGACCAGCGTTTCTTCGACATCTTCCGGTATCGTGTACATACCATCACCACGCTTTACCAGAGCACTTTTATCCTTCAAATCATAAATGCCGAAAGCTCCACGTAGCTCACCATTTGAGTAAATTTCACCGTTTTCAGTGACTTGGAATTTCTCGTCACCGACAGAAATAGGTGCACCAGAATCGTCGATGACGGCATAACCTGTATGCGTAATCAGTTCAAGATCTTTGGTAAGACGAAACCAACCATTTCTTGATAAAAACTGTTCGCCAGTTTCGGGATTCTCCACCATGAAAAATCCGTCACCATTTATCGCAAAATCGGTTGCATTTTCTGTTTTTTTGAGGGCTCCCTGGCGAAATTGAGTCTGTAAACCCGTATCTAGATCTTCTGTTCTAGCTGGTCTTCCTTTTTCAGCAGGTTGAACCAGCTCATTGTCGATGAGAGCAGTGAAGTATCGCCTGTCAGCTTTGAAGGCAGTAGTGTTGGCATTTGCCAGGTTGTTGGAAACATTTGTCAGGCGGTTGTAACGAGGTACCATACCCGCTGCGGAATGGTAAATTCCTTTAATCATCTCTTGCTCCACTGGATCATACACAGGTTTTACCACAAAACCTTTTGTGTCCACTGGCCAACTTGCAAAGGGTGTGCCTCATTCAGGAAGAAACTTAAATCTATAATTCTTATTTACTTAAAGTAGATTAAATCGATTGGTACAATTGGTAGGAATTACATGCAGAGGAAAGAGTTGCCTTACGGTCCTGCCAGCAACTTCTCAGTTAGTTTATTATCCGTCTTCCGCTTTTACCAGACGCAACACCATATTGACTTCATCTTGTCCGATATTCAGTTTTTGTGCGATCTCCTTGGTGCTATGTCCTTTGTTAAACAGTCTTTCAATACGCTCCATTTTTGATAATTCTGGTGAATCATTCTCATCACTTTGCTTGCTTCTATTTTTTTTCTTAGGCTTCATTTTTGGTTTGGGGTTTGGCTTAGTATTGGCTCGCTTCTTTACCTGTGATTCATCAATATCCCAAGAGGATGAAGTCGATAAAGTCTCTTCTTCATATTCATCCTCTATGTTCTCTACTCTTTCTTCCGTTACCTCTTCCACAATTTCTGCTTTTTCAGATTTCTTAATTTTAGGAGATGATTCAGTTATATCAGTCGGTGGAATATTTTCCACATTGTAGAGCCTGGATTCCTCACGTCGTTTCATAAAGAAGAAGACAGCACCAAATACCAGTGCAAGAAGCAGAATTAAGGCGAAGAATTTCAGTCCACCTTCAAATGTCGGTCTCGAACCAGCTTTTTCAACAATTTCCTCGACTTTTTCCTGGTCAGGTAAATCTTTTGTTTCGTAACCACTAGCCAGCATTTCGAAAACACGACTCCACTGCTCTAGCTCTGCTGTTGAATCACCCTTCTGCTTATAAACTACCGCGGATAAAATCGTCGCAATCTCTTCGGTTACAACGGATTCTTCTGCACGTTTGTAATTGTCAAGAGCTTTATCCAGTTTACCATCCAGACGATAAATATCGCCTTGAAGTATATTACCCCACCCGCTTGTACGTATGTTCTTGTCCAGTTTTTTGAGTGTGTTTTGTGCTGACTCCAGACGGTATGCAGTTATGAGTTGATTTATAGGAACTAGTTCTTCGGGAAGATCACTGTATTCTGGTCGTGGTAGATTCTTCTCATAATCACTTTCGGAAGAATTGTCTACCTGACTTTGTTGAGGAATTTCTTGAGCAGAATTTTCTGGAGTGATAATCCCTGAGTGTTCATCTACCCTATTTGAATGAGGATTTGTTGCAACAGATGAGTTGGCGTTGACTGGGGATTCATTTACTGGTGAAGATTTGTCCTTGTTTACTTGAAATTGCGATTTTTCAAAACTAAGCAAGTATACCCCGGCTGCAAGCGAGTACAGGTTCATAGTCGCAGGGACTGATGTTTGTATCACCAGCGCACCACTCTGTACCTTCGCTGAATTGATTATGCCATAGGGTAAATTGCTGGTGAATGAAGAATATTCGATGTTCTTTAGATCGAATATAAAATGATCATTTACTCCACTAATTTGAGGAAGTCGAATAGGATCAGAAAACTTGACTGTCAGGTTTGTGCTGTTTCTTTTAGCTGGATTATCAGAAGCAGAAATTGATGAAACTGTTAGAGCCAGCGTGTTGCTGGAGAATGTAAAAAGTACGAATAGAGCCAGAAACAGTAGACCACCAAATCCCTTGCTTGCAACTACAAAGGACAAACCGTTTTTTTTCCTGCCAACAGTTTTTTCATGTATTTGGTCATACATGAATGTGAGGGGCGAATTCATCAAATTGAAATCATCTGTTTAAGGATACTTAAAGTCACACCATATGGAGTTGAGCGTGAAATATCGTGCAATTATCACTCCAACTTCTTAAGCGAGCCGAATTTTGTCGCATCTGGTACCCATTCAATTCTTATGATGGACTAACTCTGATAAAAATTGAATTAACCAACCAACTTGTGAAGAGAAACACCAAAAACAATGATTCAAACTCCGCAAAATGACTCATCGTTTCTTTGAGAATTGAAGCAGATCCAGCAAGCCAACAGCATCTTTATAAGATTTATTCATATCTCGGATAAATTTTTCCTCGTTGAATCCTTTGAACGTTTCCAAAAGGTCTTCATCCATTGCTAGCGACGGTTCCAGGTGTTCACTACGGTAGCCGGCTTTTTTCGCGAGTTCATTTGCCAGAGCTACGGTACGTTCAACTTTCTCATCGTACTCAAAATTATCACGATGATGCGCAGAAACTCCATTGACAATCAGTGAAGGTAATTTCCAACGTTCGATCAGCCAGGAGGCAACTTCAGCATGATCTGTGCCGAGGAACTGTCTTTCAGCTTTAAAAATCGGAGTATCATCTTCAATGCTCGTTCCAATAGCCTGACGGTATTCATCTGGCCAGTAATGGGCAAGAATCAATTTTCCCATATCATGAATAAGCCCTGCAACAAATGCCGCTCCCGGAAGAAGTGTATGCCACTGCCCTGCCAGCATACGTGCAGCAATACCAACAGCTAGACTGTGGGACCAGAACCGTTCCGATTTGATCAATTTCGGGTTTAACATCTCACCCGCCTGGCTTACAATGCTGACGCTCAAAACAATTTCACGAACAGTATCGAAGCCAAGCACGACGATTGACAGAGGAACTGTGTTAATTGTATTGCTGAAGCCGTAGAGTGGTGAATTTGCCTGCCGTAGCAGCAAAGAAGTCAGAGTCGGATCGGATGAAATTACATTAGCAAGGTCGCGGGCATCTGCATTTTCATCATCTACGATATTTTGTACAAGTAATGCTGATTCAGGAAGTTGTGGTAAATCAAGTTCATATTTAACAGCTTCCATAATAGCTTCACGTTTACCGCTTTTATCGTCGCTCATATTCTCCTGTCCAGATTTTCACCCTTGCCGTAATCATCCTCGGGTTTGCGTTTACGTAATTCAGGAACATATTCCTCGTTCATCTCTTGATTTAACTTTTTATCGTCCAGAGACTCAAATACACGTTTGAAACCTGCAATCGGGTGTTTTTCGCCATCACGTTCACGTAGTGATTGAATATCGCGGTTTTCTTCAAAACCCACCTGCTTGTTCGATATCTCAAGTTGCATTCGTTCAATTGAGATTTCGTCGAACAAACTCTTTGAAAGTGCTGCGCCAGCAACTTCCTGATCAACAACCTGGTGCGCCAGAATTGTCTTACTCAGGTTGTCCTGAAGATGAATTGGTAGAATCATAGCAATAT
>JAIOHU010000170.1 GCA_019912845.1 bacterium | reverse complement strand
AGGTAAATTCCGTCTGTTCCGAACATCTCACGTAGTAGAACCACTGGAACATCAGCGAGTTGACCTAATGTATGAATCCCAATTTCTTTTAAGTGCGAAAGCGAGCGTGCGTCGAGATCGTACAAAGCTTCGATGGGGAGTGGGGCGAGAAAAGTCTTTTCCGAGCCATGTTTGACAAAAACACGATGGTTGGGAGTTGTGGTCATGGATGCGATTTCTGCAACTCCAGCACTCGGACCGATTCCCCACATGCGAACGAAACCATCTTTCGACAAACGATCGTCGGCTTCGTTCAAGCTATACGCGAGAAAACGATCACCACCTGTCCATTCGGCAGCAAAAAAATCTTTTCTTAGTAGATATGGTTTGGGAAACCATGTTGAAAGATCCCCGAGGGTTGACTCAACCCGACTTTGGTAACGGTCGGGTGTGGCTTCGATAATGAAGAAATCGCGTTTGGAAAGAGTCTCAGTTCGCATCCCTTCATGTACTCCCAGTTTTCTCGCATCAGGTGTAGCAGAAAGAACAAGCGCACGTGTCCCTTCTCCTGCTACAACAACAACTGGTTGTAGCGTCTGTGAGAAAAAGAGGCGTTCTACCTGTGCGTAAAAGCCAGGGATATGTAAAACGATCCAAGTAGAGTTCATATATCAAGATAATGAACATGTGTTCATTATTCAAGAGAAACTATGAACTCAATAGCAAAAATTTCAGGAACGTAACTTGTTAAACAGGATACCAGCCAGATCCTCTGGTTTCAAGCGTTCTGCCTGTTCGAGTGTATCACGGTCACGTATTGTAACAGTGCCATCATCAAGCGTCTGGTAATCGACTGTAAAGCAGAAAGGTGTTCCTGCTTCATCCTGACGGCGATAACGTCTTCCGATATTACCGGTTTCATCGTAGAAGATGTTAAAGTCACGTTTCAAATCTTTATAGATATCCAATGCAGCTTCTGGTAGACCATCCTTCTTTGTCAATGGGAAAACGGCAGCGGTAATGGGTGCAACTTTCGGATCGAGACGCAATACGACGCGTGTCTGACCATCAACCTCATCCTCATCGTATGCATCGAGCAGAGTTGCGAGGAGACCGCGGTTTAGACCAGCAGAGGTTTCGACAATGTAGGGGATGTAACGTTCTCGGGTGCGATCATCGAAAAAACGCAGGTCTTTGCCGGAATATTCCTGGTGACGAGTCAGATCGAAATCTGTACGATTGTGAATACCCTCAAATTCCGACCAGCCCATGGGGAAATTGTATTCAATATCAAATGCAGATTTTGCATAATGCGCAAGCTCGGTAGAACTGTGTTCATGGAAGCGCAGGTTTTCAGGCTTAATGCCGATTGTATCGCGCCAGAAGGACATTCTCGCTTCCTTCCAATACTCCATCGCCTCTAAATCTTTTCCAGGTTCAATGAAGTATTGCATCTCCATCTGTTCAAACTCACGAGTACGAAAGATGAAGTTTCCGGGGGTGATCTCATTACGGAACGCTTTCCCGATCTGAGCAATACCAAAGGGGGGACGGACACGTGAAACATTCAGCACCTGGGGATAATCTACATAGATACCTTGTGCAGTTTCGGGACGGAGATATACGACATTGGAGGAATCTTCCACTGGTCCCATAAAAGTTTTGAACATCAGGTTAAAGCTGCGTGGTGGGGTGAGAGTGCCACGATTTCCACAGTTTGGGCAGGGAACTTGTGCATAAGATGGATGATCAGCATTGAGGCTGTCGCCGGCAGGATTCAGTGGAGCTTCATCAACACCCTTTGCATTTTTAACGTGTTCGATGAGGTCGTCCGCCTTGAAACGGGTTTTACACTGTTTGCAATCAACTAGCGGATCAACGAAGCCATCAACATGACCGCTGGCTTCCCAGGTTTTTGGATGGTAGATGATAGCGGAATCAATACCGACAATGTTGTCATGTTTGTGTACCATCTCCTTCCACCAGAGGTTGGAGATATTCCGTTTCATCTCTATTCCTAAAGGACCATAATCATAGCTTGAGCCAATGCCACCGTAAATTTCACTTGTGGGCATCACAAACCCGCGACGTTTTGCCAGCGCAACAATTACATCCATAGGTCCCTGTTTCTTCTTTGCAGCCATTATTTCCTCATTCTTTAATGTGTGAAAATGAATGGGAATATACTTCACTTGAGAGATTTCAACAAGGAAGTTGATGCTCGAACGATTGGTTAGAATTGTCTCATTGCTCCTGATACAACAAAGATTCTTTTGTAGGTTAATACATATGCTTCAACTATTGGCAATGGATTTGCTCAATGTTTATTAACTCTAGCAATGGATATATTAGACCCTGGATAAATCCAGGGCCAAACTATATTCGAATCACTGTTCAACAAATATCCATCCTCAGATATCTGGAACTTCCAGGATGCCAACAAGAAGTTTAAAGGGGAGTAAATGAATCACTCTTGAAAGAAAGTGAGTGCTGGAGTATCTTGCGAAACATCATTTTGGGAGTCGTATGAGCTTTTACAAACGTCTCGATAGGGCAACTTCGCAGTCGCGTGTTTGTGTAGGATTAGACCCAGTGCTCGAAAAGTTGCCGCATCACTTGAAGAATTATGAAACTGGTACAGTAGAGTTTCTGTCAGCGATAGTTGAAGCTACTGCCCCTTTTACTGCTGCATATAAGCCAAACCTTGCGTTTTTTGAAGCGTTGGGTACAAAAGGAGAATATGTACTCCAAGCTACAATTGACAGCGTCCGTAAACATGCACCGAACGCGATTGTTATTGGAGATGGTAAACGAAATGATATCGGTTCAACTGCAGAACGATATGCTATTGCACTATTCGAACGCTTCGGTTTTGATGCGGTAACAGTCAATCCATATCTGGGATGGGATGGAATCGAGCCGTTTACAAAATATGCAGATCGTGGTGTTATACTTCTAGCTCTGACGTCCAATCCGAGCGGTGGAGAATTGCAGGATCATGGAGGAGAGGATGATCCACTTTACCTGAAAGTTGCACAGCTTGCCGAAAAAAGGTGGAACATCAACAATAATATTGGTCTTGTCGTTGGTGCAACGAAGGGTGAGAAAATGGCAAGGGTACGTGAAGCTGCACCATCACTTCCATTTCTTGTCCCTGGAATAGGTGCACAAGGTGGAGATTTGCAAGCAGTGATTCAATATTCAATGGGGAAGGGGCAGCCTTCAGGTGTGGTAAACTCTTCGCGAGGAATTATTTACGCTTCCTCGGGTGAAGATTTTGCTCAAGCTGCCGCAAGGGAAGCTGAAAAACTACAGACTCAAATAAATGATTTGCTGGAATCCTGACGAAAGTGAATAAAATAGAGGACCCGAATCAACTTTTTGTCCACGAACGAGTGGTCTGCCGTGCAGAGCTGGATGGCAGAATATTTTCTTTTTCTACTGAGATAGTGGATGTTATCGGGAAGGGATTATTCATCTCCCATCCTGACCTGGCGGAGTATGAAATTGAAGAAGGTCAGGAAATTCTGGTTCGATATTTCAGAAAAGATGCAGCATACCAATTTTTGAGTAGGGTGATCGGTATAGAAGAGAGTACAGGCCCGTTGTTTCTGCTTATTGCGTTTCCTGCAAGAATCACAAGACTTCAACGTAGAAAATATATTCGTGCAACCATGGATGGCTCAGTTCTTTTTCGTTCTGATATCGGAGAAAAATCACCAATGCAGGGAGAGCTACTCAGTATTTCGCTCGGAGGTTTGCAAATGGCGACCCCTCGTACAGGGATATTTTCTGATCGTTTCAAGCCAGTCGGTAGAAATCTCAGTATGGCGATATCACCGGAAAAATGGGATAGCTTCAATGCTATGGGAACCATCAAACGTGTCTACCAGGACCCTGAGAGCCTGACCTGGTTACGTGTTCAAGTCGAATTTACGTCGCTTGATTCAGCGATAAAAAACAAGCTCGTTGAATTGATTTTAAAATATGCCGATTGACGGAGTTTGATCTAATGGAAGAAAAAGATATTCTGCAACTGCTGAAAAAGAGCAACGCTTTGATGGAAGGGCATTTTCTCCTGGCAAGCGGTCTACATTCGGGACAATTTGTGGAAAAATTTCGACTTCTCGAAGATCCGGTCGCCACTGGAAAAATCATGAGCGAACTGGCAACACGAGTCGAAAAATACGATCCTGATGTCGTAGTTGGACCCGTGACTGGCGGTGTTATTCTGTCATTTGAGATGGCACGCTACCTGGGAACATTTGCCTATTTCGCTGAAAAAACTGGTGATGGCGGTATGGAACTTCGTCGTGGTTTTGATGTAAAGGGAAAACGTGTTCTTCTCGTCGAAGATGTTGTGACGACTGGCGGCAGTATTTTGAAGACTGCTGATGCTGTCAGGGAAAATGGTGGGGAAGTTGTTGCGTATGCACTGCTCGTAGATCGAAGCAGTGGCAGGTTTGCCCCAAAGGAACCAGTGGAAGCACTGATTACATTGGATATTCAAACCTATTCCTTAGATGAGTGTCCTTATTGCCAGAAAGGTCTGGAGCTGGTAAAGCCTGGGAGTGGAATTGCAAAAAGCTGAAAATCGTCTGGCAATTTGCCCGCTGGCATCTGGCAGCAAGGGAAATGCCTGGTGGATAGAATCGGGGGATACCTGTATCCTTGTGGATGCGGGGATTTCACATCGTCAACTACAACGTCGAAGCGAAGAAATCGGACGAAATCTAGAACAGATCGACCACGTATTTATAACCCATGAACATTCCGATCACATTAAAGGTCTCCAGATACTCCTGAAAAAGACCAAACCCGTAATCTGGGCGACACGGGGGACATTACAAGCTCTTCGTGGTACGCTTCCTGATGGCGCGAAGGTTCGCATGATTGATGGGAAGGTTGAAACCGCTGGCGGATTTCAAGTGAAGGCAATCCCGGTAGTGCATGACGCCCGTCAACCTGTTGCTTACCGTTTTGATTGTTCGGATGGTGCATTGGCAGTTGTAACCGATTTGGGATGCTGGAACATGATGACCGCTGAAGCATTAGCAGAATTGGATATTCTTGCTTGTGAATCAAACTACGATCCGAAAATGCTCGAACGTGGTCCTTATCCCTATTATTTGAAAAGAAGAATTTCCTCCCAGACTGGTCATTTGAACAATTCTGATGGTGCGATGCTGGCATTGGAGGCAGCACGTAAAGGTTTGAAACAGATTATTCTCGGACATTTGAGCGAAACAAATAATGATCCAAAACTAGCCAGTGACACCTTTGCAGAGAAGTTTGAAGCTGAAAAAATTAAATTCAATATCCAGGTTGCAACACAAAAACATCCTGGACCTTGGATCGAAAAAGAATTCGTGTAATTTATAATCAACTAAAACAGGAGGTTTGCCATGGTGCATTCTTGGAAAAAACTTGGCTTCGCCGGACTTTTAATTCTGGGGATTTCAGTTTCAGGTTATTCCCAATATATGATGGACAAGGTGCAAGCCATGCCATCCGCAGCAGAGGAAAAAGCAATGGAACAAACAAAAGTAGATTCTGAAATCGCAGTAATGAAAACAAATAAGGGAACCATTACACTGGGATTTTTCCCAGATGTGGCTCCCAATCATGTAAAACGATTCAAAGATCTCTCCCGTGAGGGTGTGTATGATGGTGTTCATTTCCACAGAGTTATTCCGAACTTCATGATTCAGGGCGGCGATCCGCTAACGAAGGATCCTAAAGCAAAACGGGGCGATCATGGTACTGGCGGTTCGAAAAAACCTGACCTTAACGCCGAATTTAACAAACGGTCTCATGTACGTGGAACTCTCTCCGCCGCACGCAGTCAAAGCCCGAATTCAGCAAATAGCCAGTTTTTCATTTGTGTTAAAGAGACCCCTCATTTGGATGGCAAATATACAGTTTATGGGCAAGTCATTGACGGTATGGATGTTGTTGATGCAATTGTAAGCGTAAAACGTGATAACCGTGACAATCCACTGGAACCAGTGGTCATTGAATCAGTTACAATTAAAGAGCGTGACAAATAGATAGAATTTCCTCAATTGGTTGAATTATGGAACCTGAGGGAAAATCTCAAGTAACAAAGTTTTAAAAGTGAACTGGCAGGCAGACCGTCTGCCAGTTTGCTTATAATAATGTATGAAATGAATCCTGAGGTCTGGTATGGCGGTATTATCAGAAGAATCCTATCAGTTTTTTGCGGAACTGTTTGAAAATAACAATAGGGAATGGTTTGAGGAAAATCGTTCTCGTTATGATGAACATGTCCGTTTGCCGATAAAAGAGGTTGCAGAAGTGACTTTCCCGCGTCTTCTGCCATTTCTTCCAGCACCTCCTGCGAAACCCAGGATTATGCGTATTCACAATGATCTACGTTTTGCTAAGGATAAACCTCCCTATAAGGAACATGTCGGTTTTTCCTTTGGCGAATCTCGTCAGGTTCCTGCTGATATTTTTGGCGGAATTGGACGAGAAGGTTGGGTTACAGGTTGTGCGATTGGTGCTCAGAAGAAAGAAGAGATGCATCATTGGCGGAGAAACCTGATCGAAAATGCAGAACTTTGGAACCGTTATCTGGATGCTCTGCGATCGAGTGAAAAGGTGAAAGTTCAGATTCATAGTTCGTACAAGAAACCACTTTATGACGACACACCAGATACTGTAATGGAGTTGGTCCAGGCAAAATCGATCTGGGTGATTGGAGAGGCACGAGTTGATTTTAATCTTACGCCTGCTGAGGATTTTTTCATTCAGCTATGTAAACTGATGCCGCTCTATTATTTCATGGAGCTGAAAACAACCGATCTGCATGAATGGCTAAGTAAATTAGGCAATGACTTAAAGGCACCTTCTACTGAAGTTGAAACGCTATGGGAAAAGTTTAAGAATTAAAAATTAAGAATCATTAGAAGTAGCACAATACTATACTATTTCTGTCAGAAAACGCGATTTATAATCGAATCATCCAGGTGATGAGTTGGGCTGGAATCTAGGAAGCAATTGGTATTTTACTGTCAGAAAATTCATCATATTCGCAATTCTAACGAAATTCTGAATTTATTCATTTTAAGACAGACTGTGAAGCACACTCACAATGAAACGACATCACCTGAAGACAATGAAGTACTTAAACTCAGCACTGCTTGAAATAAAACGTATTGAGGATAATTCTGATTTGTCAGCATTGCACCGTCTCTCTGTGGAATTACAGAATACGCTACCAGAAACTGTTGTACACGAGAACCGGATTCTATTTATAGATGCTTTACGTGTGAACCATGAAGAATATATTTCAGCCTATATGCAAAGGTTAGAAGCAAGGATAAAAGAAATCATAGCAGATTATCAACGAAAATCAATTGGCTCAAAATGACTGCTCCTTACAGCTTTGCTCAATAGTTGACCGCCTTGTATACATATAAACCATACTCTAACTTTGCATGAGCAAAGTACAGGAATTTTTCACAGCTTGGAATAATTTTCACATGACCAATAAAACCAAAAAAGAAAAGCAGAATGCCAGCTCTCAGGGTGTGTTCGACTGGGCTTGGAATGGATTAAAATCAATGCGTTTTGCGATTATCATACTTATGGTGATCGCTGTAGCATCTATTGTAAATCTGTTCGCTGGTGAATTTATCATACAGGCAGAAGGCACTACTCAGCAGATTCGTGCTACCTACCAACAGGCTTACCCCGATATGCGAACAGACCTGCTGATGTTCTTCCAAATGTATGCACCTTACAGTTCATGGTGGTTTACAAGTTTAATGGGACTGTTATTGCTTTCCTTGATAATTTGTGTGATCGACCGTGCACCAATTGTTTGGAAAGAAGTCAGTCATCATCAATTTCTGAGAGATGAGGAGAGCTTTCGTTCTGCAAAACTTCATACAGAGATCGGTAAGGGTATTTCTAAAGATTCGCTTCTTGCTGCACTGAAAGCGCATCACTTCAAGGTAGGGATTGAAGAGGTAGGCGATAAAGTTTTGATCGCTGGAGCGAAAAACACATTCTCATACATTGGCCCCTGGCTGGTACATATTGGTTTTATACTTCTGACAATTGGTGGAGCGATGATTGCCAGGGGTGAATTCAGAATGCATGCAAGTGCCTTGCCGGGTGAATTACTAAGTGTAGGTAGAACTCCGTTGGATTTAGGATTTAATGTTCGTGTGGATGATTTTCAGATAGAATACTATCCTCTCAATGTGAATCAGTATGTTGAGTTGAGTAATGGCAGTATTGGCAGGATCGTTAAGAAACATAAAAATAATAGTTTTGATGTCGAACTATTCTCACCTGCCAGTGGATTCAGGAACGATGTACCCGCAGACCAACTGTCCAATCGGATCGACAGAAGGATGGGAGGGGGACGTCTCGATCAGGCGAATATCTCTGATTACATCGCCACGGTGACAGTTCTCGAAAATGGTCAGGATGTGAAAACGGAGGTGGTTGAGGTAAACCATCCACTGCGTCACAGAGGCTTCCGTTTTTACCAATCCAGCTTCAATGATAGAATTACCGACAATCAGGGAAGGTGGATGACTGTGATGCAGGTGCGACGTGATACGGGATCGCCTCTCGTCTGGGTGGGTATTCTTGTTTTTTCTGTAGGACTTATCATGGGGATGTATTTCACTCCCAAACGAGTTTTTGCTTTGCTTGATGGGGATAAAATGTTGCTTGCAGGACGGAGTAAACAGAATATGACGTTGTTCGAGGAAGAGTTTAATAGTTTAATAAAACGTATTCAGTCCATAAAGAAGAGCTGAAAATTATGAATGGCAAAATTGTAATATTTATTCTGGTGTTAGCAGTGGTTGCCTTGTTGATTATGTTTTCCGGTCAGAAGGAAGAAGTTTTAACGAAACCAGCAGCACAAGCTCCTTCCGGAATGATGGGAATGGGCGCAGATACTGAGGAGCATAATCATAACCACGGTACCCCTTTACCGAAAGTTAGCAAGATTCATATTGGGGTTAAAACATCTAAAGAGGGTGAAGCTGCACATATCGATCTAGTTCCGGGCAAGATGAGCAAGCTGGATGCAAGTGAATACACATTGAAAGCTACAGAATTTTACACCCATTGGAACTTCGACAATCATCCAATCAACCTGAGCATGGAGGAGACGAACCCTGCTGCGAAGGTTGAAGTATACAAGGATGGAGAAATGCTCTACTATCAGTGGGCATTTAAGAACATCCCATACTTTAATATGTCTGGTGAGGGTCATGCGGGGGCTGGCCATCCTGGAGTAACTGAAAAACTCTTATTCGCCCTTGAATCCTATGAAGGGCTGAGTATCCCAGACCATTCAGAGGGAGAGTAATAAGATGAGCCGCCCGGATGCAATACTTTTTACAATCGCATTTGCTGCCTATCTGGCATCATTTGTCAGTTTCATTTTACTTGTAGCCCTGAAAAAAGAGTCCATGGGGAAGATTGGTGTTATTTTAACCATTATTGGTCTCCTTCCGCATACTGGTGCATTTGTAATGCGCTGGACTGCCCAGGGTCATTTTCCCCTGGCGAATATGTATGAATATATGGGTATGATGGCTTGGATGGTCATGCTCGGATTGCTGTTCTTTATCAAACGTTTCAAAAACCAGAAAATTGGTGTTTTTATCGCACCGATTGCTGTGATGCTGCTTGTAACCGCCAGTCTACTTCCCTCAGATACAAATGCCCAACTCATGCCCGCTCTTCAGTCTTCATGGTTGGTGATACATGTAACTCTTGCTGCCCTGGGTTCTGGTGCCTTCATGATCTCGTTTGCGGCGAGCAGTTTGTACTTACTGTTCACCCAATTCAAGAAAAAAGATCAGCAAGAGGAATTACAACGAGCTGAGTGGTATTATTTTCTTATTTTTTGGGTAGCGACTCCAATTATCAGTGCAGTCATCTTAAACCTGATAGGTCTGATGCCTGAATCCCTGGGTGGTCATAACCACAATCCTTCGGGAGTGCATACAGCATTTTCAATTGGTATTGGTGCTTCAGCAAAACACTGGGGAGGTATGGCAATCGGTATGGGGATGGGTATGATCCTCGGTGCAGTTCTCTGGCCAATCTTTCATAACCGTAAATATAACACAGAAGCTGGGTTGCAGAGCGGTGGTAGATTTTTCACTGTTGTCGTCTTTGCGCTACTCTTCTCCGCAGTAATTGTCGGGTACATGAATAAAGGTGGGGCGATCAGCCTTACGCCGAGAAGTTATTTCAAAATATTTGAGTTCTTCGGTCCAGTATTGGTTTTGTCGTGGGTACTCACCCCACTCTTTTATTACCTGCTTGTATCCATGCGAGAGAGCTGGATAGACAAACTTCAAGTCTCACGTCCGATATTGGAAGAGATATCCTACTCTGCGGTGGCGATTGCTTACCCACTTTATACAGTCGGTGCTCTGTTTGCAGGCGCAGTCTTGGCTGAACAGGCTTGGGGTACCTGGTGGAGTTGGGACCCCAAAGAGGTTGGAGCATTGATTATCTGGCTCTTCTACACAGGTTTTCTCCATGCTCGATTCCAGCGTCAATGGAAGGGAGAACGGGCTCAGGTGCTTGTTGTCCTCGGAATGGTGTTTGTCTTTGTAAGCTTCTTTGGAAACTATTTCTTCGGAGGATTACATTCCTTTGAAGTAACCTGATCCCTTGGTAAACAAGGTAAATAAAATTTGATTTTTGATACTCATTTGATGTTAAAATACCAACCGCAGGATAGTTTTCTATCTTGCGGTTTTTTCGTTTCGATGAGCATATCGATCGATTTTTTTTTATATTAATGGAATAATTGCTTTTGGTGTAGCTAGAGGTTGCGATGGGATTGATTGAAAGTCGTTCGCAAATGGAAAAAAAATCTGCGATCAAAAATATTGTCACAACTATGGTCATTGATGGAGTCGTAGATGAGAATGAGAAGGCTTTACTCTGGAAAATTTGTGACAGATTGAATGTCTCACGTTTGGAACTGAATCGAGTCTTTACGAATCCCGGTTCAATCAAAGACACCCAATCGGTAAACAGAAAGGAACGAGCACACCTGGTTCTCGATCTAATCCTGATGATGCTTGCCGATGGACGTATAGATAAACGTGAGATGGACTACTGCAAAGTTGTGGCAGCCAAGTTTGATTTTGAATCGAATAGAGTTCCAGTACTAGTTGACAGAGTGCTGGACGCACTCAAACGATTCAAAAACCAGAATGAAATGGATGAGTATCTCGAAGAAATCGCTGAACAACTCCTGATATAGAGATTGAGTACAAATGATATCACGGCTCAAAACGTAGCGATAGCTCACTCATCTAAGCTAAATAGTCATTCAGAGAAATAAATATACTGAAAGTTTTGCGGAAAACATCGATTGATATCTATCTAATATCAATAATATCAATACCTTCCTGGATTCCAGCTAAAACCCTGTTGGAATGACTAGGTGGGAAGCTGCGTTCTGGGACAGATCGTTTTACTGGAAGTGTCCTCAAAAAAAAAGTGAAATCTAACAAATAGGTACGATCCTAATCCGCTCTTAATACCCATTTCAAGTAATCAGGTAATCCAGCGGAAACATCTACAAATATTATCTCAGGGACATCGTAAGGGTGGAGGGAAAGAACTCGTTCCTGGAAAGCTTCAGTATTCAAAGCAGCAAGTTTGACTACCAGCAGGTATTCCTCTTCCACAGAAACTTTCCCCTCCCAGGAGAATGTTGATTTTACCGGACCGATCTCATTCACACAGGCGGCAAGCCGTTCACTTATTACCGTTTGTGAAATTTCATTCGCTGTCTCCCGGGAAGGAACAGTAACAAAAGCTATTTTGACTTCTGCATCCATCACGTGGTTATACGTTTACGGTGCAGGTTCAGTGGTTTCCAACCATCCTCAGTCATAATCATCAAATGTGTCTTTTCTGTGCCCTTAGTTTTCTCACCATCATCTTCTTTCCTTTGGAACTTACGGGGCATAGACATTGACACAAGAGGTACTACCGGATCTCGTTTGGGTCGTTGGGGTGCTCCACTCTTAGTCTGTGGTATACGGTGACGCGGTACCTGGATCATCGAACGCGGGCGGTTGCGAAGTTTACCGTAACGTTCACGTACCATTTTACGTGAGATACCAAAATGCTCCGCCATGGCATCTTCGCCCAGTTCTTCGTAGTGACCAATCAGATAAGCTTCGTCTTCTTCCGTCCAGCGTTTGGGGCCAACCTGCAATTGCTCTACTTCACTGACCCCCTTATCAGGCACCAAATCAGCAGCTTTGTGCTTGATTTTCCCATATTTAACACGAACCGCCTTTTTCGTCACACCAAAATGGCTAGCCAGTTCTTCCAGACTCATGGAATTATAATTAGCCAACAGGTAACGTTCATCATCCTCTGACCATTTCCTCGGACCGCGTGGCTGTGTGCCTTGTACAGGTATGGGTGGGGTTTCAGGCGCATGTTTTGCGATAGATTCAAAATCAGGACGGTCTCTTAATTTTCCATATTTTACTCGAACCGCCTTCTTCGTTACACCAAACTGTTCAGCGAGATCGTCAATCGCAATTTTGTCATAGTTGGCAACAAGATAGGCTTCATCTTCCGGTGTCCATTTCTTTGGCATCGCAACTCCTTGATTCACAATTATCACTAAATTCCAAGGTTGAGCAGGAGGGAAGTCAACTATATCTTTCTGCTCAATCTGAATTATTGTTTAATACCATGATCGTTCTGGTATCTCCAGGAGAATACTTCAACCCTCTGGAGCCCTCAATCAGGTTGTGAAGATACCTTCTTAAAACACTAATCTGCAAACATATACAACTGATTTCCGAGACTGACAACGAAAGAAGAGAGTCAATATAAACTTTGTTATTGTAAACGATTATCGTATAAACGTATATTTTCGCAGAATCCAGATATCGTCAATCTAATGAATATCCATTCTGTTTTTTGTATACTCAAGTCGTCTGGATGGGAAAGCGGAAGTTATATTCATTTTGATCAATAATTCATCGATTGACTTTTGTTTGGTATTGGACAAGAGACTCATTTGATAGTAAGAATAGAGGAATCAGTTCCATGCGTAACATATTAGCGAACTGGATGGACAATCTCGTATCCACAACTTTGAACCACCCACGTAGAAGTATCATAATCATTCTCATCGTAACAGTACTCTCGTTCTTGCTTGCATCAATGCTCGAGTTACGCATGAACTGGACAGACCTCTTGCCGAAAAACCAGAAGCACGTGGAAACCTATCGTGAGGTTCAAGAGCGTTTCGGTGAATTCTCCCTGGCGATTGTTCTCGAAGGCGAATACGATGATATCGTTGCGCTGGCGAAAAAAATAGGTCCACCATTACATGAAATGGAAAGTCTCGAAATTGTTCAAGATCAATTACCGGTAGAATTTATACGTGATCACGGTTTCGTCCTCATTGAATCTGATATGATTGACCGAAGTCTGAAAATCTACGATGACCGCTCACTGGTAGGCTATTTTAATGGGTTGAACAATGACTTCGAGACTGAATATACCAACAGCGAGCAAAACCTTAAAAAAGATGAAGTTGATCTCGCTCGTAATCTGCTGGGACTCTCAAAAGCCCTGGAGAATCTACGTCGCAACCTGGCAATTCGAAAAGATGCCCATCCCATCGAGAACGCTGTTGATGCTGTAACAATCGGTGATCAATGGATGGTATCTCTAGACCGTAAAATGCTGCTTATTCTGGTAGAACCTGTTGCTCAGGTTACAGATGTTGAAGCGACGCTTCAAATGGTTGAAGATGTTGAATTCCTGCTTGATCGTTATCGTCCCGCCTTTCCCAATGTCGATGCTGACCTCACTGGCATGAGCAAAATCAGCCAGGACGAAATGAACAGTGTTGGTATTTATACCCAATTCCTCACTTTGTTCGCATTTATATTAATTTACTTTCTTCTCGCACGTTCCTTCCGTTCCTGGATAATCCCGGTCTATGCATTGCTGCCCCTTGGAGTTGGAATCGTCTGGACAATGGCATTTTTACAGCTGGTTTTTGGTGGCTTGAACCTCTTCACAGCCATGATCATGATTGTGCTGCTCGGCATCGGAATCGACTTTTCCATCCACCTTATCAGCGCATTTCGAGAGGAGATACGAGATGGAGCTTCCCTCGAAGATGCATTAACCGCCATGTACAAAGGATCTGGTGTGGGAGTGATTACTGGTGCTATTACCAGTGCTGCGGCTTTCTTTACTCTGATGATTGGTGAAACACGTGGAGTAATCGAATTTGGGGCAGCGGCGGGGAGTGGGGTTATCTTCACGCTACTCGCAATCCTTTTTGTACTACCACTTTTACTCGCACGTTACTATCGCAAACTTGAAAAATCAGGCAAACTTAATGTTCAGCAATCAAAAGGAAAGAAGAAATCAATTCCCTCATCTCCGCAAAACATCCTTTCAACTGAAAGTCCTTTTCTAGGCAGAATAGCAGCGTTCGGTTGGAGAGTACCGATTATTTACCTCTTGCTTGGAGTGTTGATCATCGGCTTTTCAGTTTGGGCAACTAAGCACATCGGTTTTGAGTATGATATGCTGGAACTCGAACCCGAAGGTTTACGTTCTGTTGAGTTGCAACGGCAGATTCCCGACCGTTTCGGTTTCTCAGATCATGCCGCATGGACAATCGCAGAGTCAGTGGAGGAGAGCAGGAGACTGAAAAAGGCATTTGAAGACCTGCCATCGGTCGCAGAAGTTACCGCGATCAGCGATTTTCTGCCTCCAAGTGAAAGAATTGCTCAATACACTCCAAAATTAAAGCAACTTCGTACCCGAATTCTTCAGGAGAATCCTCCAGGCTGGAAAGCCGGCGATGATATCCGTCTGCATGATGAATTTATGCGACTCTGGGATAATCTAGACCTCATGAGCAACCTTGCTTATGTCGCAGGATTGGATCGCATCGTAACTGTGATTGATGATATCACTGGAACAGTCAACAGTAAAGACAGTGTCTATGTTGATTCAACCGCCAGTCTACCTTCCCTGACACGTATACTTAGCCGTGGCATTGATCCAAAACATACGCGTCTATTGGCTGAAGCGTGGGGGAAACGGATGCAGACCAATCTTTACAGCATGGCGGATACCAGCCCTATTACACAGGATGACCTACCGAGAGTAATTACCGGTTCATTGGTTCCCAAAACAGGTGATGGTTACCTGGTTCATGTCCGTCCTCGAGAAAGTCTCTGGTCGAAAACTGAAATGGAACGATTCACCGCAGAGGTCAGCGCGGTTGATGAACAAACCACCGGCACAGAACAACTATTCCTGGTCATGATGGATGCCACTCTCAAAGATGGAAAAAAAGCTGCCCTGTTTGCTCTGCTTGTCATTGCTATCGTTCTATTGATTCATTTCAGAGGTCCTTTTGGGTTACTGGCAATGGTGCCTCTAGCGAGTGGGGCATTTTTGATGGTTGGACTGATGTGGTTATTGGATATGAAATACAACTATATGAACCTAATCGCCGTACCAATCATTCTTGGTATCGGAATTGATGATGGTATTCATGCCCTGCATCGTTTCAGACGTGAGTTGGGGACTGGAGCAGAACGAGTTAAATCTGCCTTCAGCCATGTTGGACGAGCGATTCTACTCACATCACTTACAACAATGATCGGTTTCGGAAATGTTGCGTTTTATGAGATGCGAGGTATGGCGAGCTTTGGAATTGTACTTTTCATGGGTGTCGGTGCCTGCTTCCTGACAACAATTTTCATTTTACCGCCGTTATTAAGATTACTTGTGAGAGAGTGAGGGCTGAATAACACGACCTCACTATGTTCAATAAAATTTATTAAAACAAGAAGAAAACAACTTCACTGGTTAACCGATAATCAATATTATGTATAATTGATCAAGAGAGGCAAATCTAGTCCTGGATTGATGATCCATTGCAGGCACTCCTCCTCATTCCCAATCTATTAAAGTAAAGCACGATAATTCCTGGTTGTGGTTACAATTTAGAAACTTCCAATTAATGTTCGTTCAGATATCGTTCCAGCCACATTGCGAGTAGATTCCCCACGTACCGAGAATCACGTTCATTGCTAAGCAGATGGTCAGCATTCCGCAAGCTGATAAAACTTTTGGGGAATTTTGCAGCATTGAATATTTCCTCTGCGTTTTCAATGGATACAGTTTTGTCCTGCACCGCATGGATAACCAGAAGTGCCTTGTTCAGTTCCGAAACTGCTTTTTGCATATTTGTCGCTTCAAGTTTTTCAAAGAACTGCCGCTTCAGAGTGAATTTACGTCCCGCAATTTCAACCTCTCCCTGACCTTCTTCCTTTATACGTTCTTTGGATGATTTAAGAACACCTGCCAGTTTACCAGGATGGAATGGTGCTGCAATGGTAGCAACAGCGAGGACACTTTCAATATCAGCAGCAGCTTGAATGACCGCTGCCCCGCCCATCGAATGACCAATAAGCAGCTTAGGGGCTGTAAATTCAATTGCAAGATAATCCGCCGCAGCGACCAGGTCATCAACATTTGTGGCGATATTGGTTTCTGAGAAATCACCTTCACTTTCACCCAATCCGGTGAAATCAAACCTCAGCACAGCGATATTATGTTCACGTAAGGTTTTACTGATATGGAAAATCGCTTTATAGTCTTTCGAACAGGTAAAACAGTGCGCAAAGATAGCGTACGCGCGTGGTTTATTGCTATTAGGCATCTCCAACCGTGCACCAAGCAATTGACCTTCTTTGTTGTAAAATTTGAGGCTATTGTAGCTGTTCATTCCTTTATCCTACACTGATTCATGGAATTATAATCTCATGCTG
>JAIOHU010000169.1 GCA_019912845.1 bacterium | reverse complement strand
GATAAAAACAGGACGCTTCGGGAAGTTTATCGCATGCAGCAATTATCCAAAATGCAAGTATACTGAAAAGACCACTAAGGACGGCAAACCACTTCCTCCTTTGCCTGATGTAGCCATTCCGTGCCCACGTGAAGGGTGTGGAGGTACAATTGTCCCCAAACGCACCAGACGAAACACCATATTTTATTCTTGCACGAATTGGAAAACAAAGAGCTGTAAAGTTGCATTTAATGATCCTCCAGTGGAATCAAAATGCCCTGAATGCGAGTATCCAATACGAGTTGAGAAGAATGACAAATTGGTTTGTCCTGAATGTAAGCATGCGGTTGAAAAAGTCAGGTGAGCGATGCGAGAGAGGTTAGCTGATTACTTAAACATGCTTGAATCAGTAAAAGGGGTATCGATGCATACTCTTAAAGCATACGAAACTGACATCAGCGCCTTTCTTGATTATCTTAACGAAGTATCTGGAAAATCTATAGTTGCAGACGAGATACAACCCCGCTGGATCAGGCGATACATGGGGAGATTAAGTGAGGTAGAGAAACTCAGCGCAACTACATGTGCAAGAAAACTATCTGCGTTAAAAGGGTATTTTTCGTATTTGGTTGAAGAAGATGTGCTGAAGGTCTCTCCTGCTGAGAGCATACAAGGACCAAAACGTCCCAATCATCTCCCTGAAGTTCCTCCTGAAAATAAACTGAAACAACTGTTGAATTTTCTCGCCGAGCAGAGTGAAGTTGAATCCGTACGCGACGCAGCCCTGATTGAGCTGATATATGGTTGCGGGTTACGACTTTCAGAAGCAATAAGCCTGGATACCAAAGATATTAATTTAAGGAAACATTGGATACGTGTACTTGGTAAACGAAGCAAGTATAGAGATATTCCCTTGACTCAAAGTACGATTTCCGCATTTGAAAGATGGCTGAATAGTAGGTCAGAATACATTGGGGACACTGATGATGGAGCACTCTTTCTTGGAAAACGCGGGAAACGCTTAAACCCTCGTGTAGCTCGAGAAGTCATACATAGGAGACTGGAGGAGTTCAGTATGTATAAAGGAACAAATCCGCATGCTTTACGTCACGCATTCGCTACTCATCTTCTTGATCATGGAGCTACTATCGCAGCGGTTGGGGAAATGCTTGGGCATGCTTCGCTCTCAACTACACAAATTTATACCAAAGTGAGCGTAGAACGTCTGAAGTCTGAATATCTGAAACATCATCCGCGCGAGAAGTGAAAAAATTTCGTATATTATCTACTGGAATCAGTAGAACTAAACCACACAACCCTTACCCTGAGGAGACGTCATGAATATCACAATTGATGCCCGTCATTTTCAAGCGACCGACTCGTTAAAGTCTTATATTGAAAAGGAAGTTTCGAGACTGCTGAAATATTTTGACCGCATCATCGATACTCAGGTAATTATCGAAGTCCGTGGATCAGAAAAACTTGCAACAATCACGGTAAATGTTCCAAATCAACGGCTTGTTGCTTCTGAAGCTGCGCCCAAATATGAAATTGCTATCGAATCGGCTGTGGATAAACTGGTAAGCCAGTTGCTAAAATACAAGCAGAAAATGAAAAGCAGGTGAGGACCTTATGAATACACCACTCACAGAAGCTCAGAAACAGATCGGCACCGCGATTGAACACATTACAGTACGCGAATTGGTGGATGACAGCCGTGAACGCTTTGAGCTTTCTGTTCTGGCTGGTGAAGAGGGACTTGAGAGAAAAATTGCTAGTAAGGAAGTTCATAGGCCCGGCTTGGCTTTAGCCGGGTTTCTTGATTTGTTTACCTTTGACAGAGTACAAATCCTTGGAAATACAGAAATTAAATATCTCACACATCTTGGTGAGAAACAGTGCCATAAATCAGTAGTTCAGGTGATGAACCATGAACTTCCCTGTATTATTCTAACTCACGGTAATGATCCTCCTGCTGAACTGGTAGATATTGCCAACAAGAAAAGAATCCCCATTCTGACAACTGATAGAAGTAGCACTGATGTTATCCATCTCCTCTCCGATTATCTCGATGACAGATTCGCGCCTTATATCACTGTACATGGGTCTCTTGTGGATGTCTACGGAACTGGTATGTTGTTTACGGGTCGGAGTGGTATTGGGAAAAGTGAAATAGCTCTTGACCTCGTTGAACGAGGGCATCGTCTTGTATCTGATGATACAGTCAGGATCGAGAAAAAGACTGAGGGTATATTAATGGGTTCCTCCCCCGAAGTCACACGGCATTTTATTGAGGTTAGAGGCGTGGGGATGATTGATGTTCGCAGGATGTTTGGAGTACGCGGTGTTCGTATGCAGAAGCGTGTTGAAGTAGAAGTTCGTTTGCAGGAATGGGATGACAATTTTGAATGGGAACGGATTGGCTTAGACCAGGAGTCAACCCGATATCTAGGTGCGGATATCCCATTGATTCGCCTGCCAATCTTTCCTGGAAAGAATATAACCATGATCGCAGAGGTGATAGCGCTGAATGTCCACGTCAAGGTGTATGGATTTAATGCTGCTGAAGAACTTAATAAACGGTTGCTGGATGAAATTGATAAGCAGAAGGTAAAAGGGTACCTCATACGGGATTATGAATGAGCATTGGTGGTTTGATTGTAACACATGGCAGATTAGGTGATATTCTGATTGAAGAATGTGCTCGCTTAATGGGGGAGAGCGAACATTTCATTGCCTTTTCAACCCATCAACTTTCAGGAATTGAGATTTCAGAGAAAGTTAAGAAATTCATTGAGGACAAACCCTGGATTGTATTTGTGGATGCACCCGGTACTGCGCCTGCAATTCGATCTCAGGTTTCCCTGGTTGCCGGGCAGGTTGTGATCACAGGGGTGAATCTCCCAGTGTTGCTCTCATTTTTAGTGAACAGGGAGAGTCTCGGAGTTGAACAGTTAGCAAATAAATTAATTCTTGATGGGAAACGTAGCCAGGAGATGCTTTTGCCATTATGAAAATTAAAATCGAAGGACTCATATTACGTGTGGATGACCGTCTACTCCACGGTCAGATATTGATCGGCTGGGGTATGCACGGAGCTATTGATGACCTCTATTTAATATCAGATCGAATACGCCACAATGAGAAGGAGTGCAGGCTATATCAATCTATGATTCCAGCATCCGTTCAAGGCGCGATATGGGGTTTGCAGGAATCAGTGACTCATCTAAAAACGGATGCATTTCATGATCGGAAGATTTTAGCCGTGGTGGAGCATTGCAGCGATCTGAAATTTATAGTTAAAGCAGGAATTATACCTGGCGAAATACATCTTGGTGCACTTGCACATGGGGAAAACAGGTCTGAAATTTCAAACTGTGTTGCCCTTAGTACCGAAGATCAAAACGCGATCCAATGTCTACAAAAAGAAGGGATTCAGGTTTGTTTACGTCAACTACCCTCCGACGAACCAATCCCCTTGAAGATTTAATACTCTTACCTCAGTTTACAAGGTTGAAATGAGTGTTCATTATGAAACTCGACGATCAGATTCAAGCATCAAACGATCTCATCAATCAGTTAGCCTCCCCTGAAGACCCGGCATTACGATATCAGGTACTTCTAAACCTGCTTGATTACCCCGAAGATGATCCAGATGTAGCTCACGCATATAAAAATATCCCAGAAACTCCGTGGATTAAGAAAACACTTGCTGCTGAAAAGAGCGAAGGAAACTGGAACAACTTCTACCAGAAGTATCGCGGAAGCTCTTGGGTATTGCTTCACCTGACTGAATTGGGAACCCCACCAGATTTACCGCAAATGCGATCTGGAGTGCAACAGCTACTTGCTACAGCGAGATCTCTCAAGGAGTTGAGGGGAAACAACGCAAATAGATATGGTAAATGTACCAACGGTGTTTATTGGCACTATCCTGTTCCCTGCATTACTGCTCACATGGCTTATGTGATCATAAGAAATGGACATGAATCTCAACCCATCACTCGTGCAGCCCTAGAATTTTGCCGATACTCAATCATGGAAGATGAAGGGGTCGATTGTCATGTGTTAGACAGATCATTATTGCCTGCTTGTATGATGGGAACTGTTAAAGTTCTCAAAGCATTTTCTGCACTCCCTGATAGTGTCCGCACATCAGAAGACAAAGAGGTAATCGCAAAATTAATCTCGATCATTTTGAAATTTCATCTAGATCTATATGTTCCAATGGAAAACACAAATTGGGTAAACCATATTAATGGTAAAACCGCTGTGACTATCCGAAAAGAAAAAATAAAATGGCTTGCTGAGGGAAAACATCTGGAACGAATTGAAAAAAAAGGTTGGGATCGTTTCAGTTTTCCATTGAACTATAATTCTGATATACTGGAGATACTGTTGCTCCTGGGAAAAGAGAAGGTTGAAATTTCCCCAGTGATTGATTATGGCTTGGAGAGGTTGAGGAGCAAACGGCAGAAAGATGGCACTTGGAAAATGATCGGTGGGTTGAATGGAAAGATGTGGGGGAGACTAGACGAAAAGGGCAAGTCAAGCCCATGGATTACTTATCGTGCGCTGCTGGCATTTAAACAATTCAACTTGCTGAAGATCGGTAACAAATAGATATGAGCGAAAATAAAACTCACAGACACATTGTAGTTGGTACTGCAGGACATATTGATCACGGAAAAACCGCCCTTGTAAAAGCGTTGACCGGAATGGAAACTGACCGGCTCGAAGAGGAGAAACGACGAGGGATCACCATCGATCTGGGATTCGCATTTTATGGCGAGAAGGCTGCTTTTGTTGATGTTCCTGGTCATGAACGGTTAATAAAGAACATGGTTGCTGGAGCCTCGGCTGTGCGTGCAGCTCTTCTTGTTGTCGCCGCAGATGATGGTGTGATGCCACAAACACGTGAACATCTTGCCATCTTGAATGCGATAGGAATCAAGCACGGCTTAGTGGCAGTTACGAAATGTGATCTCGTCGACGAAGAGTGGGCTGATCTGGTTGTTGAGGAAGTAGCTGAGCTATTAGAGTCAACTTCACTAAGAGGATCAAAAATATGTGTGGTTGACAGTATCAGTGGGAAAGGCATCAATGAACTGAAGACTTCTCTGGACACACTTTTGGATGAAATTGATGACCCACCCGATCCGGGGTTTTTCAGGATGCCAATTGATCGAAGTTTTTTGATAAAGGGATATGGAAGAGTTGTGACTGGTACAGTTGCTTCCGGAGAATTGAAAACAGGCAGCCGAGTTATTTGTTTACCGGGTGGTCAAAGTTACCGAATTCGAGGATTGCAGGCTCATGAGAAACCGGTCGAACAAGTTCATCACGGATTTCGAGCTGCGCTTAATCTCCAGGGTGAGGGAGAGCCGGAACGTGGGCAAGTCTTACTTACTCAAGGCAGGGGGATCAGTTCTGATTTTATTGATGTGAAATTGACTTTGCTGCCGGATGCGAGAACAATACGACATCGTACACGTATCCGTTTACACCTGGGGACTTCTGAAATAATCGGAAGAGTCAGTCTTGTGGGACAAGATGAAGTACTTGGTGGACAAACTGCATTCGCCAGATTGATACTTGAAAATCCTGTTGCGGTTATGCAGGGTGATCTTGGTATAATTCGCCTCTACTCTCCACTGGAAACACTTGGTGGCGTTAAGGTTCTGGACCCGCAACCTCCTGACCGGAACCGAAACACCAAAGGACTAAAAGAGCGGTTTACGTTATTAGATAGTGAACTCGGTTCGCAACTCGAAGCGATTGTGGGTAGCAGGCAAATCATTTCGTTTGAAGCTCTACTACACATCCTACCCGTAAGTGTTGATGTACTTAAAACTGAATTGGAAAACCTTGTTAAAAGTAAAAGTATTCATGAAATTTCTGGCTCACAGCGCTATTATGTGCTGGATTCAATCTGGATGGAATGGCGTAATAAATCGATTCAATACCTCCAACACTATCACAAGGAGCAACCGGATGAGATGGGCTGCCCCAAGCTGGTCTGGGGAGAACATCTGCTCGGTAGGAAGTCTGAGGATATCATACTGAATGCCATTTTGGATGAGATGATAGCTGCAGGCTTACTGAAATTTGATTCTGGACTTGTCTTTTTGCCCTCACATACAGTACAACTTCGAAAATCAGATTTACCGATTGCTGAAAAAATCATCAGCGAATTAAAAAACTCCGGGTTTAATACCCCACTACCGTCCTCATTGGCAGATGAAGCAGGAGAAAGTGAAGATCAGGTTAGACGAATCATACGAACCTTAAAAAAGCTTGGTCAGGTAATTATTCTTGGGGAGCGTGTAATACTTCTTCCAGAAGTCTATGAGGAATCAAAATCTAAGATTGTAAATTCTTATAATTCGGGAGACAAAATCAGCCCTGCTGATGTTGCTACGATGTTGAATTCAAGCCGTAAATATATCATACCCTTCCTCGAACATCTCGACAGTGAGGGTATTACACAAAGAACGTTAGATGGTGAACGGCAGATGGTATGAAAGTCGATTGGGAAAAACTACCTGCAAATCTTTTGGATCTACTCCTGGATGGAGTATTCCCACGACACTGTCTTGCTTGTGGAAGGGACGATCAACTTAGAGATGGTCAGGTGTGTGAAAGATGCCTGAATAGTCTTGTTTCTACTGTCCCATTTGAAAAACCGAAGCAACTTGATTCATTGATCATTGGATTTGCCTACAATGATACACTGCGCCCAATCATCCACCATTACAAATTTCATAATGGAACCTCCCTGGCAAACCTTCTCGCCAGCAAGCTCGCAGATCGTTTGAAAGAGCTCAACCTGAAATTTGAAGATAGCGTTTTAATTCCAGTACCAGACCATCCTGCACGGAGACGTGAACGTGGCTATAATCCATCAGAATTGTTGGCTAAGGCTTTAGGCGAAAAGATTGGGGTTATTCATAGTTCTAAACTGACTGTTCGGTATCGATATGGACATCACCAATCGTTGATGACCCCTGATAAACGTGAGAAGCTGGCAAAGGATGCGTTTCAGGCTTTGCCACCACCCAATTCAGACTTTAGAGCGGTTATTGTTGATGATGTGATAAGAACTGGTGCAACATTAAATCAGCTTGCCAAAACACTAAAAAAAGCTGGTTGGAAGCGAGTGGAAGGGTTGGTTCTTTGTGGGTAAGAGGTGAACAATGAACTTTTTCAGTCGGGCATTTCAAAATCCGTGGAATTATTTTTTGCTCCTTCTTCTATTTGTAACCCTGATAGGATTTTATTTTAAGTTTGGTTTGGGTAGTCAGGTCAGGTGGTTCAGTGATTATGGCGCGGCAATTTTATATGAGGTGTTCTTCATTTTATTCTTTTTCTTTTTGTTCCCTTCACAAAAAAATATAGTAAAAATCCCTATAATTGTGCTTGCAGTGACCTGTTTTCTTGAAGTTCTTCAGCTCTGGCATCCCATTTTTCTGGAACAATTCCGCGCAACATTTGTCGGTGCTGCACTCTTGGGCAATACTTTTGTCTGGTGGGATTTTCCGCATTATCTCATCGGTTCTGCACTCGGATGGTTAATCATTCGCTCCAAAATATGGAAAAGGGGCTATTCAGCATAGCCCCAACGATTACTCTTTTACCCTTATGAACTACTTTTATTCAGGTCGTATCCGATAAACATCACCATTTTCAAGATCAATCCAAAAGGTTCGATCAAACTCAACTACATAAATTTCAGCGTATTGGCTGCCATCGAATGTGACAGTGAAATTAGTTTCAAATTCAAGGGTTCGTGTTCCATTTGGTAATTCGACACGGCGATAAATTGTATCTGTGGCATCAATTGTGCCAGAAAGGGGATAGGGACTCGTTTCGCGGTCTCTTGATACCAGGACATCGCTTGCTGTCCAATCGTGCTCACCAGCAAAAGTGACTGTCACCTCACGGAGTCTTCCCTCAAATGTACTTTCCACAGCTCGAGTGCCGTTGCTATTTATAGTGCGGAGCGTATCTTCTGGAGCAATACCGCTGATATCATGAAAATTGCTACCATTGATAGTTGTAGTACGTTGTGGATTTTCACGTGCACCTTCAATTGTTACATTCTTCGTCATTCGTACAGTTGAGAGGGGGTCGTAGATTTCCGATTCAGTTCCCTCCGAATCAAAAAAAGTGAGGTCAATGGAAATGGTCAGATTATCTCGGACGATAACAGTATCCGCGATATCGTGGTCATTCTTCAAGTCATTCTGCAAAACGCCTGGTGAGTCAACATCATCCATCCAATGAGACAAAATACCTTCAACCGGATCTGCCACCAGATCACCAAAATCTTCCACCGCAATTTCAAGCTCATCTGTGGATAGCTCCTCAGATTGAGATACTGGTGCTTTATCCTCTTCTGAACAACCTGATAAACCGAGGAATAGGAATCCCAATACTACAAGCGAAATAATATATTTTTGTTGTAAATAGCTCATATTTAGCTCACGTTAACTAATCTAGATTTTCACTCTGATTAATAATTAGACTGCGAATGAGGAAAATGGATTAATCGAACCTGTGAAAATATTCAGTGACTGCCCATTCCACCCATGCCCCCCATCCCTGGAGGCATAGCCTGCATTCCTTCAGTTTTTTCGGGAAGCCCATAGACAGTTACCATTTTACCTTCATAGTTAAGATATTTTTCTGCTGCGCTTTTTACATCATCTATGGTTGCAGCATTCACTTGATCGAAAAACTTCCAGGTAAACTCCGGGTCTCTAAATTGGAAATGATCAGTTGATGCTGCCATCGCCAGATTGATGCGGCTGGAATATCTACGTAACATTGATCCTAGCATGGATTGTCTGGCAACTTCCATGCGGTGTTCATCAAAATCACCACTTCTAATACGATTCAAATGCTCCATCACGGCAGCCTGAGATTCACGTAAATGCTCTTCAGGTAACCCCATCGTAGTCTTCCAGGCACCCCAACCATCTCGCATCACCAATGAACTTCCTGCGCCGTAAGCCCAACCCTTTTTCTCGCCGAGATCACGGTAGATCAAATCCGATATCATGACATTAGCGATTAACAGTGGAGCGAGTTGATCGACTGGAAGCTCTTCAATAAGGAAACCAGAGGCTAGATAACCCTGCGAACCACTTCCAGTCACCTCAACCTCAACTGGTGTGGAAACTGGTTTTCCAAGTTGAAGTTCATATAAGGTAGTTTTTAGACTGCCAAACTGCGAGTTGATCTGATCTATTATTTTTTCTGGTGAATCGGGCGCAAAAACACTCAAGATCAGGTTGTCTGCACTGAAGTATTCCCGACGAAAATCGAGAATCTCATCCAGCGATATGGAATCAAGCGAGCTGCCGTCTCCATAGACCGGCATACCCATCTCAACATTGCCATAAAGGTTGTCGGCTAATGTTTGTCTTGCAGCTCCGCTAACTCGTCCAGAACTCCTGCCAATAATTCCCTTGAGTTCATTCGCAGCATCATCGATATGTGTTTGAGAGATTTGGTCTTCTGATTCAATCAGCTCAGCTAATAATCCAGTTGCTTTCGCCCAGCTACCGCTCAATGCCTGTATCCGGACGTAGCTATATTCCGGTGTTGTACGATAATCATCCATTGGAATCCGTGAGTCATCAACAGTGGCGATATCCATCCCAATGGAGGTCATCCTTCTATTCAACTCATCCTGATCTGCCCATGAGCTGAGTAGAAGTCGATGAAGCACATCCGCCCATCCACGTTTCTCATCCCACTCATGTGCTGCGCGATGTTTTGCGATGAGATGAATTCCAGCTACTGGCGCTCCTTCAACCTGTCGTGCCACGATCACGAAACCATTTTCCAGAGTATCAACCAGTGTCTCACCCAATTGAACCCCACCACCAGTGGTGCTGTCAGAATCGACAGTCGTAGACATCTGCCACTGCGGATCGGAAAATCGATTCATAGCATGTTCATACCGAGTTTTAAGCTTTATTTCATCAATGAAGGGAGGTTCTGTCGAAGAATAATTATCCAGCATAATCGTTGCTGAAAGCTCAGTGTCCTCGTGATCAGGCAACAGTGATGTCGCAATCCACGAGGGATTGGTCAGCCATTTTTGCGCGACTTCGTGAAGACGGTCAGCGGTCAAAGCTACAAGCCCGATTTCAAAATGGTCCCAGAAGCCATAGGGGGCTATAGCAAGTTTAGGTACAAGCAAAAACGCGCCATATTGTACTTGTTCCGCGAAGAATAGTTCACTTTGTTTGTTCTGATCTATTTTTGTCCTGACATCACTCATTTCGAATGATTGATTTGATATTTCTGTGATAGTATTGAGCACAATTTCCAGCACTTCCTCTGGGTTTGCGCCAGGAATAAGCCCAATATTGATCGTAAGAACTGAAAACGCTGGATCATTTGCTAAATCGCTATAATTATAGGTGGTTAAACCGGGGTGTTCAGAAAGGGACTTATCCAGCTTCTCATCAATATATTCTTGTAGAAGGGCAAAGGCTGGATGGTCAGCATTATCAAATCGTGGCGCATTGAAAGATACCATTAGAAATCCAGATTGTATCTCAGCATAGCTGACATGCAATCTTCCGGCTTTGTCGGATTGCAAGCCATAGATCCAGTTTGTCGGATGATCTGGTAATTCAACTGGTGCCTCTTCGCCATAAATCGATTTGGCGAGATTTTCCATCTCCTTAAAAGATTTATCTCCTCGGAGGACGAGTGTCATATTGTTGACCGCATACCAGCTCTTATAAAATGAATACACATGCTCCCTTGTAGCAGCCTTGATACTTTCCATTGATCCCAGAGTAGGCTGACCATAACTGCAGTCGTCAAAGACATTTTTAATGTGTTCAAGTTCGCAGAGGTAACTTGAACGATTCAGGCTCTGTTGCAGTTCTGCGATCACTCTACCCTTTTCCACCTCAAAGGAATCTGCAGGAATAGTCGAACTGAGGATCATATCTGCTTGAATTTCCATTGCCTGTTGCGCATGTTTACTGGGGACGACCAAGATAAAATTTGTGTTTGTTTTCTGAGTTTGAGCGTTATTGTAGGCTCCCATGAGATCGAGTTCATCATAAATCTCCCCCTGTGTCCGATTTTCTGTACCACGGAAGAGCATGTGTTCCAAGAGATGCGTAGATCCAGCGGTTTCGGCAGTTTCATAGCTGGAACCAGTTCGTATGACCACCAGACTGGAAAGAAGAGGAGTGGAGTTATCTGGCATCATGACGACATTTAAGCCGTTTTCCAAACGGATTGTTTTTACCAGACCGTTTGCGAATGCATCCGGAAT
>JAIOHU010000168.1 GCA_019912845.1 bacterium | reverse complement strand
TTTACGATCCAATCCCAAATATGTCTCAATATCAATAGTGTTGAAACTCTTGTTGAATATTACTTTTTCATTTGTAAGTGATATTTTGGTGCTTACTTGAATGATTTCTTTTTCTGGTTTTTTAGTGGTGACAAAATAGTGCTGGCTTTTATTATTGACTCCGTAATTCTCTATATCAAGTTCTTTATTCAAGTATTTTTGAATTGTTTTCCTTGCACTTAGTATATTTGTTTTTTTTGCACCCTTGACAACAATCTCGGACCCAGCATTGGATCTAAATACGAGTGGGGGTTCGTATAGTTCGTACGCTCGAACAGGATAATTTAAAAATATTAAAGAGATCAATAGTAAGCGGAATTTATTGGATATCACTTTATCACTCCTGAATCTTAACTTTCAATTTATTCCTGTTGTCACCATTTGGATATATTTCGTATTCATCCCAACCATCAAGCGCTAGAACGGGAATATCGTTTTTATGCGATATAAGTAAAAGTGAACTATCTTGTGGTAAGTTATCCTCGAAAAAATTATTATTCAAGATTATTTCTATTGTTTGCCAGTCTAAATTGTTAAAGGGTTCATCGAGGAAAATCACATTTGGTTGAATTAGAATGGCAATTATTAGTAATAACTTCTGTTTATTACCAGGGGATATTTTTTTAACAACTTCAGTGTTTTTTAGAGTATCAAACCGTAAGAGGTTACAGAGATTATTATATTTACCAGGATCAAAATTTTGATTAGTGATGAATTCTACGGTATGTTTGACACAGCATTCAACCGTAAGATCTAAGAAAAGAAATTGTCTTTGCAATAAAAAATATATATTCCCTGGATATATTTGTTTCCTTGAACTGTAGCTTTTCGTGCTTTTCGGAATATCAAGTTTTTGAAAATTAAAGTTAATATGTTTTTCGATCGGGTTTAACAGTCCACCCAGAGTATATAGACAGGTACTTTTCCCTGTTCCATTATCACCATGAATTAATACATTTCTTCCCTTATATACAACTAAATCATCTTCAAATATAAGTTGAAAACCATTGTTTTGATTATAATCGTTCATGATGTTTCTTTTAGACTTACGATTATATCCTGCAATAGTACCAGAATTAGCCTTAATCCAGTAATCTAACATTATATGTCTCATTATAGATCTGTCAATAGATTGATATAATTATTCTAATTCTTTAAAGTGGTATAATATGAAATCCAAAAATAACGAAAGACAATAAAGTCATAATTCCAGTATAAAAATAACGGTAATACCAAACGAATAAACCAATTCTCATAATTGGCAACCTCAATTCTCTACTAAGTCAGTACCAATCCGTTCAGTCACAGAGTACGATCTTATATAGTTTTAGCCAGCTCAAATCTCGATAACATGACTTACTTCGTATATGTAGTGATGATGTCTACCGTACTCATTAGAGATAATTTTACGGTTGTTGTGATAATAGACAACACCGTTATAAAAAAACTCAAGCCAATACTATATTTAAATATCGTTGATAGAATAAACTGAGTTGTAAATTCATTAAATATATTTGGGATTAACACTACTATTAAGGGAACGATAGTACCAAGAATACTACCCAACAATCCTATAATTAATAAAATGCATGATATTGTGCCTGACGATGAAATTGCAGTAAATCCTATTGACCTCATAAATGCAACTTCTGTATAATAACTCTGAGTTATTGAATGCAGAGAGAAAAGAGAATTTATTATTGTCCATGCTATGATGATTAACACAAAATATAAGCGATATGATTTCATTTTCTCAATTGCAAGTTTGACTGCTCGATTATCATCTTCTTCAGAAGTCACAATACATAATGTATCCTTAAACTTTTCTTTTATTGAACCATGTAAATCATCTCTAAATTTATTTAGCTGTTCAATGGAATATTTGCTTGGTATTTTAATCCAGACCTCGTTCACTAAACTATCAGGCACTAAGCCATGATCACGAAAAGTTGAAATATCTCCAAATATTGAGTTTTCCAATGAGCCGTGAATTGAAACCATTCTAGCAGAGACGTCACCGTAAGCTGCCTTGGAATTATTGAGTAATGTTGGAAGATATAGGAATTCTGGTGTTGCAAGATCAGGAACATTTAGTCCCATTCTACTAAGAAGTTCTGAACCAACCAGAAATCCTTGTGCTTCAATTGTATCTTCCGGCAACAGTTCAAAAAATCGCGGCCGCATCGACATCCTTAATCTAAGTGTATCTGAAAAGTCTGCGAAATAGCTTAAATTGTTTTCAAAAGTAATATTATCATCCCAATTAACAACTTTCAATAATTCATCAAAATTAAACAAAAGCAAATCACAATGCCTCTTTGAAAAGATAACCTCATCTGTAATAGTACAATCATTGAGAACTGAGTAAAATCCAATGTAATTTGCAATGTTTGAACGAATTGTGATTCCAGCTGCAATTGCTTCAGCTTGAGGTAGGGTTTCTTTTATTAACTCAATTAGAGCTGCTTCATCAACAACTTTGTCTCGCCAAAATTCAACACGTATCTCCGGTATATCTGCATAACCATCTTCTCTCATTTGTATTATTTGATCTTCAACAAAATACGTGCAAATTATTAATGCTGTGATACCTATAGCAATATTGGCCATTGCGATTAAGGGAAATCGGGATTGAAAGGAATCTGCTCTAAAAATGTTTAGACTTGGTTTTACAATCGCAAATGCTAGCTTAAACTGTGATTTTAGCATAATTATAATCTTGCTATGCAATTAATGCTGTCAGTAAACTCACTGCTGTCCGGTACAAGATTTGCGATTGGGTAGCAGAGCCTTAGAAAAAACAATGGCTTGAATCTTTTTCGCCATGGTTGCAGATTTGTTTTGCACCAATTTCTCAACCACGACAGGAGATTCAAGCCATGGCAGAAAATACAACGATTTTCGAGCAAATGCTCGCTCTTGTTCCAAAAGAGCTCTTTGACAATCTTGCCACAATTTACAAGGTGAATAAAGGAGTACGTCATTTCACAGCGGACAAACATTTTTCCGCACTCCTCTTTGCGCAGTTCACGGGTCTCGATTCTTTACGTTCTCTGGTTCAGGCAACGATCTCGCTCAAACCATCGAAACGATTTGGAACATTGATCCCATTGTGTCGATCAACCCTGGCTGAGACCAATCAGCGGATTCCATGGCAGTTTTACCAAGCACTCTTTTTTGCTTTATTGACAAGGTACAAGTCATCTGTGAGCCGTCACGCATTCAAGATACCCGGGAAACTCTTTTCTCTTGACAGCAGCACCATTCCCCTCTGTCTTGAACTTTATCCATGGGCGCAATTTCAAACACGAAAAGGGGCATTGAAACTGCATACGCTCCTCGATCATGACGATATGATACCCGCAGCCATTATTGTTACAAATGGAAAAGTACATGATGTCCGTGTGGGACGGGATATGCAGTTCAACAAAGGCGATACCGTCCTGATGGATCGTGGCTACTTTGACAGCACCTGGTTCAACAAACTGTGTGAAGATGGCGTCTACTTTGTCACCCGGATAAAAGACAATATCGGATTTGAATGGGATGTAAATCGTCCTGTCGACCGTGAAACCGGGGTACGCAAGGACTGGATCGGTCAATTTACCGGGGTACCTGGAACACAATGTCCACACCCCTTGCGTCTGGTTACTTACTATGACAAAGAGCACAAAAGGGAATTTGAGTTCCTGACCAACCTGATGGAGGTCGATGCCAAAGAGATCGCTGATCTGTACAAGGCACGCTGGCAGATTGAACTCTTCTTCAAGTGGATCAAACAAAACTTGAAGATCAAAACCTTTCTGGGAACGAGCAAAAATGCAGTGATGACTCAGATATGGATTGCTATGATTGCCCTGTTGCTACTGAAAGTCACACATAAACAAGCCAATGACGCCATCACAGCAAGCAAATTACTCACCTTCATCAAAATTCGGGTGTTGCATGAAATGCCCATATCCAAAGCGTGGCAAGGCTTTCAAAGAACAAGGAAAAAACGAAAAAAACACAAAAATACCCGATCAAAGGAAATAAGAAATTCAACCTAATCTACCGGACAGCAGTGACTTTTGAGTTCTATTGAAAATGATTTATAATGCAGTAAAAGCAATAAAAAAGAAATCACGAAAGTTTTTGAGCGCCACATTATGAACCCTATCATGTTAAATGTAAATTATATATGACTAATATTAATTATATCGTTTAGTTGTTGACCTCTATCTAAAGAATGTAGAAATATTCTAAGGGTGTAACTACTTTCTGTGTTAAGCAACTTTTCTATCGAATTCTAGTTCTTTGGGCAGATATTGGTATATTCGATTCTGTTCTTTTTGGATATGGTAATCCCAGTAGACATTCCATGTATCATTGATCCGTATGGCACGCAGGTCTAGCATTGCCTGGGCGCTTTCCATTCGCCAGCGCATCCCGGTACGTTCCATCCGGTCTTTCACCAGGTGACGGCAAGCACCTTCCACTGCACCACTGGCAATCGGATACCCAGCTTCAAGATAGACATCATACTGCATTTGGTCACGGTTTTGAACAAAGTATGTAATTGCTTTTTCGATGGTTTCGCGACGTTTACCGCGAATTTTTCGTTTCATCAGCCGTTGACGCCAGCTACCGATCAATCGTCCCACACCGCCTTCCAGCAACATCTTCAGCCACTCCTGAACCTGCGCATTAACCATCTCTGTATCATCGCCATGTACCGCATTCGCCACCGCCCAGACACGTTCGTTCGCATGATAAATGTCAAGGATACCAACCGCATCCGGAATGTATTCGCTTCTCATGTCCCACAACTTTCGTTCACCATCAGCTAGAAAAACAACCGGTTTGCCACTTCCACGAAGTTCCAATCGCTGAACCAAATGTGCAAAAGCTGCCTCCCGTCCACCGGTTAAATCCGCACGAACCTCCTTGTGACAGGGCTTGGGACGTTTGGGACGATTCGTCTCGTCATTTGCCTCTTTCAACAGCTCGCCAACAATGTCCGACGGACTTCGCTCATAACCATCCACGCTGTACACCGTGGTCACATACGACATCTTCTTACGTCCTGGCTTCGGCCCTTTTTCACGTGGGCCAAGTAGCCCACGTGGAGGGGATTCAGCCCCATCAGGACTGGTTTGGCGGTCATCACCATGCGATGCCTTTCCACTTCCCCTGGTGATCGGTATCCCCTTGCCATCCACCGACAACACAAGAATATCCCCTTCAGTCAACACTGGCGGTGCTTCTTGTGTTTGACGATAAGATGCTACATCACAGGCAGTTTTTGTGCTCAACTTCTCAGTTGTACGAACAGAAAGGCTTGTCCCCAGAATCTCATCAAGCTTTTTCACCCCTTCGGCAAAGGAATCCTGTACGCAAAAAACCTGCACCCAGCGTTGCAATAAGTAGGAAATGCGTCCGTCAGGAAGCATGCATTGCTGGTCAAAGGGATAAACCGACATTGCACCATCGCTGTACCCATAACGCTCAACGGTCAACGGACCGAAAATCGAACGATAGTGACGACTGCGCATCGTCCTTGTACGAATGAACGTACGGTGTTTCGGCAGTATCGAAGCAGTCGCTTGATCGCTGACTGATTCAGATGACTCCACAACTGCCACAGAAAGTGTTTTGCCGACATCCCCCTCGCCCGCTTCTTCGAAATACCTGCCCAACAATACACGCCCAACAACCAATAACTTTTCAAATATACCATGCTCAACCACATGCGCTGAAACACCACTTCGTGCTGATTCAGAAACAAACGAAATAAGATCTCGAATCAAGGGCAACACCTTGACAATAGTCAATTCAGGAATACATCTTAACATCATCGCCTCCTTGGTTTCACAAACATTGTCGGACTAAAACAATGTATGCGAAATATTGAGGCGATTTAATGTCTCTACGAAAATCACACTCCGTATTATCAAGAACTTACAATGAACAAAAAGGAGTTACACCCTATTCTATAGTGTTTCTCAGAAATAAGTTGTTGTTGCACATGTTCTTTGAATCCATTCTGGATGTTGCTTGAAGTGGTCAATAACATCATCGACTCGTTTTTCGAGTTCTTCAATTTTCTCCGTCCACCACCCATTGAAATGTTTCTTTTTCATTTGCAGCCAAAGCGTTTCGATAGGATTTAACTCGGGTGAATATGGTGGTAGAAACAACGGTATTAACTTTCCCCAGTCCAGTCCTTTCGCATGATGAAAGCGTGCATTATCCAAGATCAGGTAATTTGGACGCTTTTCAATGATGTTGGGTTGCAGTAAGTCAAGAAATAACTGGAAGGTTGACCGATTTCCACGACTGACCTGGACTGCATAGCAGAAACCATCTTCG
>JAIOHU010000167.1 GCA_019912845.1 bacterium | reverse complement strand
GGCTTTCACTTCTTTATTTTACACCAATGAAATGAGAATGAAATCACCTAGAAAAGTCAGCATTGTTCTGGTGATGATAGTTGCGCTGACTTCAATGGTAAGCGTTGGTAATCAGCGTGCTCTTGCGATAGAGGACAACGGTGACGTTGCAGTTTGGAATATGGCAGGATTCAACCATACTGTTGATTTCACTTGGGCGGAATATGTGCAAATTGCTTTACTGGCAGATTCAGTTTATGTTGTCGCGGCGGATCCTGACGGAAATCAGTCTGTTCTGGTCAAGTACACCACCACAACTACTGGATTCTCAACAGAATGGACCTATGATATGGATGCAAACGGTACGATTGCGACCGACATCGTGCTGAAAGTTGAGGGTAATCATACTTATGCAATTGTCGCTGATTATGATTGGGGTGTAAAATCTTATCAAGTGACGGCATCAACCGTTACATATCAGGATGGTGTTCAGACTGCGTCCGTTATGAATACGGTAGTTTGCACAGATGGCGATGATTATATTGCAGTACTGAATGAAGGCGATGAAGACGGTGAGATCATTGATATTTCAGATCCCACTGATATTGCTTTTGAAACAGATGGTCTTGAAAAAACTCATTGCCTAGATGCTATTTGGGTATTGTATGAAACTGGTACAAACAATGAAGATCTCCTGTACATTGCAGGTGAGGATGGTATAGTCATTGAAGATGTCGAAGACCCATCAGATCCTACATATGTCAACACTTTTGGTGCACCAGGTACAGTCAATGGTATTGACGCTGCTCTCTATGGTGGTGCCCATTATGTTTTTGTTGCCACAGGTGATAATGATGCTGGCGATGCGATCATGTATGGGATCAACATGGACGATCCGGAAGGTCCTGAGATGCAGGTAACCTATGAAGTCGAAATTGCCGAACGGTTAACGGATGTCAATGTAGACATTTCAAATGAATACGCTTATGTATCAGGTGAAATAGTAAATGGTGAAGAAGCTTCCGGTTTAATCCGAGTTATTGATTTTGGTGGCAATGATGAAGGTTTGATTGCTGGGTACGCCTACAATAGCATAAAACCACAGGCTATTGAGACCCAAGTGGGGACAGGGATTATAGTTGCGGCATCATTAAGCACTTCACTAGACTGGACTAATCTTGATGAAGGGAATTACTACGATATAACCATCCGTACGTTAGTTCAATCCCATTTTAATTGGGTTTCTTCCAACATATTTCCCATGATCGCCTCAGTTCCTGATCCTGCTCCAACCACTGTTTTTAATTCAATTCTATCCAATCTTAACTACATAGACTCAGATTTGGGAACATATGATCCAGATGGGGATCAGGATTTTGAGACCATAGATTTTGCAGAAGGCTATATCGTTGTAATGGATGCAGATGATGATTGGGACTACGAGGGCTGGATGCTACCTCCTACTACTCGTTATCACGTTTTGGACTCTGAAAATAATACAGGGGAGTATAATTTTCTTGGTTATCCTTTCAATCATGACGTTGATGTAGTTGAGCTATTGGTGGATATGAGGATGATATCACAATTGTTTATGAACGTTCAGGTGGGGTTTGGATTCCAGCCCTTGAGGTTAATAGTCTTGAGGATATGGAACCATTTTATATGTACAAAATGTGGACTTTAGACGAATTTGATATAATTTTTGAAGATGAAATCGCACGTAATGTAAACAGGGAAATCTGGGAAATAGCTGAGGTAGAAGACGCACCTGAGCCAACCGGAAAACCATTTGCTGTCGTGGTCGAACTTGATGATGCCTTACTGGAGTGTAATCCCTACGCTATTGAGCTTTGGGATGGTGAAACACTTGTTGGTAAAACAGGCGTTCTACATGACAAACCCTATACTCCTGTGATTGCGTGGGAAGAGGCTCCTGAACTTGAACTTGATGGTTTCACACGAGGAAACAGTTTAATCGTCTGTATCAGGGACGAAGAGCGAAATATCCTGGCATATTTTGACGGGGGAGAACACTATCAGCTTGGAATTAGTGAGGGTGGATACGACTTTGTTTCACTAACCGGTGAAGATCATTATGTAGGAGAGGGAGGCGAGTTTGAGATGGGAGAAGGTTACCCGCAACCCTTTAATCCATCGATAACTGTTCCATTTACTATACCACGTGCTGGCGAAGTAAAAATGTCGGTGTTTGATTTACTCGGTAGGGAAGTATTTTCAAGTCAAGTATTCTATTCAGCTGGAAAACACAAAGCAAACTTTGATGCATCAACATCTATCAGAACATTGAGCAGTGGAATCTTCTTTGTGCGTCTTGAGTATGCCGGACAGCAACGGATTCAACGTGCTATGCTACTAAAGTAACCTGCATCTAATTTTAGTCGGCAGCCGTTTTTTTCGGCTGTCGACTCCTGTTTTAAATACTTACCTGGAGAATGAATAATGCGTTATTCTATATTTATAAGCATTGGGTTCCTACTTATCCCTATTTCCACAATTGGGCAGCATATAGATTATTTATCAAGCTATTTCTTTGAAGATAGTGGTGGTAACTACAATGAAATTGACTTCCATGGTTTCTTCTTCGAATACCACTCAGGGATGAATATTTACCGTTTTGAAAACAGAGAAGTTGAACGAATTGTCAATGACAATGAAAACGATTTTGGTCGCCCTGCATTCAGGGATAGCCTGGTATTTTTGGGAAGTAGTCACAGCATTGGCATTTTAGATATTTCTGATCCTTATAATCCCATATCGCTGTTCAGGCATGAACATGAAGAAGAATTTTATTCAACTTACCCAGGATTTTATCAAAACTATCTGTTTATCTGTGAATTGCGTTCCAACTCCATGCGAGTATATGATATTGAAGAATTGGAGAATCCTGTCTTGGTACATACAGTAACCTTTGAAGACTTTGAACCAAACTATGTATTGTTTGAAAACGATATTCTCTACTTAGGTGGTCTAGATGCGGTAAAAATCTATAGGATGCAAGCATATAATGATTTTGAATTTATATCGGAATTCACATTTACTCCAAGTATTTTCAGGTGGATGAAAATAACAGATGATTTATTATATATATATAAAGGTTCACAATTTGTAGTATTGGATAAGAGCGATTTACAGAACCCACTACAATTGACTAATTATCATCTGGTTATCCATTTAGCTCAGCTAAGACTTGCTCTGAACAACTGAACGTATGTATATTATGAACACGCATTCAGTTTCTCGGAGATTATCATGAATAAGTCTATGTCGTTCTTTGAATTCAAGGAGCGTTTTCCTGATGAAGACGCCTGTTTTGACTATATGGTCAAGGTACGCTGGCCGAACGGATTTTTCTGTCCGAGGTGCAGTCATCAGCATGCCTATCCTATTCGTAAGCGGAAATTATTTCAGTGTGCTGACTGCAGGCACCAGGTCTCTGTAACTGCTGGTACTGTTTTTCATAAACTACGTCAACCATTGCAGAAATTATTCTGGGCTATGTACTGGGTTGCAGCCCAG
>JAIOHU010000166.1 GCA_019912845.1 bacterium | reverse complement strand
GGATTACAGATTTCGGATTGGCTACTGGAAAATATGACCCACGTTATACTCTTCCAGGTACAATTGTTGGCACCCCAGGCTATCTGGCACCGGAACAGGCGTCGGGAAAGAAATCGATTCACGCGCTGATTTATTCTCAACGGGTGTTCTTTTATATGAGGCGATTACTGGTCAACCATTATTCCGTGAATCTGATCTGATTAAAACGCTCAAGCGAGTGCGTAATGAAATTGTACCACCACTTGATGAAGCCAGGTTTAATCTACCGAGTGGATTTGCAGCCTGGCTGGCTAAATTCCTTGAAAAAGACCCTGAAGATCGATGGCAAAGTGCAGAGGAAGCGCTACAAGTACTTGATGCGATATTAGAAAACCAATCAGAATTCATTGAGCAACAGGAAGATGGGGAGGAGAAGAAAAAACCGCTTCTGACCCTTCCAAGAACACTGCTGCCCGTCATCGTAATAGGGTTGGTGTTGTCTGTGATCATCCTCGCGATCAGACCGAGTTTGAGGTCGCCCATCGATGCTCCGGGGATGGTAATCGACAACCGCAATGTTCTACTCCCACCGGAATCCAGATTGAAACTGGCGATCAAAGCTGGTACAAGAACGAAACAGGTTCGTGTTCAACCAAACCGCACTGTGGAAACTGTAGAACAGCCGACAGACAAAACTGAAGAGTTGGATGATGAAAAGGTGCGAACTACAGACACAGGTAAGGGATCAATAGGTAAAACTGATGGCAATTTAGCTGACTCGGACACTGTCAAGAAGCAAAATTTGATTCAAAAGGCCATTGGTGAAAAAATAAAAAGCTCGAGTACTGAGGCACTTCCTGCACATGGCTATCTCACTATCACCACGAATCCCTGGGCTGAAATTTTTGTCGAGGGAAAGCGAGTTGGGATGACTCCCGGGCTTACTCCCTTACAACGAGATACTGGAGCAGTGAGTCTCACATTTGATAATCCGGGGTTTCCACCGATCGTTATGGATACTCTTGTTTATCCGGGAGATACGACCAACTTGAATATCAATTTGGAAGAGTTTGTAGGCAGTTTGCATCTTGCGATTATTCCGTGGGCGACAATCTACGTTGATAATGTTGGTGTAGGTGAAACACCTCTAGGCAGACCATTATACATCTCACCGGGTCATCACTTGCTCCGTTTTATGCATCCTGAATTCGGGGAAGTATATCGTGAGTTTACCATTATTGCTGGACAGAAACGAGAGATAACGATTGATATGACTGAAGAAGGCACAACATTTGCAACTCCTCAAGTAGGAGATGAATGATTATGATAGTTCGACGATTAAGAAAATTATATTTTGCAATGCTGTTTCTTGGCATTCTGTTTATCCTGCCGGCAAATGCTGAATGGCTGACAATGGACCCATTGCCATCCCCTCGGCATGATATGGCGTCGGTTATGATTGATGACATTGTCTATTTAATAGGTGGATCGCAGAGTGTACTGGATACATTACCCTCTTTGAGTGATGTCCTGCGATTCGACCTAACTCAGCGAAGATGGCTGACACCTTCCCCAGAGTTAAATTTTGCTCGAGCTGGTGCGTCAGCCGCAGTTGTTCATGGTAATATTTTTGTTTTCGGGGGCTATGAAAGTGACGATCAGGATTATGTTGAAGAGATTGAAATGCTTAGTCCGAATGTTGCGCAGTGGCAGATTGTTGGTTTTTTGGTTCCGCCTCGAAGAGGGGCAGCGGTTACTGTACATGGAGATACAATTCTGGTCAGCGGTGGGTATTACCAGCAGGACGAACAGGATGTCTACATCGATAGTGTCAAAACCTTTGTTGTTGATTCCCAGAATCCGGTTAGATTAACTGAACTTCGTCCAGGACCAATTGATCGACTGCCCTCACCAAGATCTGATCACGCACTGATGTACCGTAATGGGGCATACCAAGTGTTTGGTGGGCATTTTTCCGGTGGTCCACTCGATGATAATTACTGGTATGATTCAGCGACTGACGGGTGGGCTGATAGTGTGCCTTTACCGAATCCTTTGGGAGGAATGGGTTACTCTTCCTATACCGCAAATGACAGCGCCAACTATAGTATAGTATTGGGTGGTGTGACGGACGATGGTGAAACAGCGTCAGGATTTGAGTTCAGGCTTGGTGCTAGATGGTATGAGCTCCCGTTGGAAATGTATCTTCCATTTCGTAGATCAAATCATGTGCTTGAAGCATACGTGAATACATTTGATTCACTTCTCCTTTTCACCGCAGGAGGATCGTTTGAAACAGAGGTTTCACGTTCACTTCTTGATGAAGTCAGGCTTTATGTTGAGGATGATGTCAATGTTGTAGATCATATATTATCGATACCGCGAACTCAATCCATCAGTGCATATCCGAATCCATTCAATGGCGCGGTACAGGTTGTGTTCGAACCAGTGGACAATTCAGAGGTAATTTTTACAATCAGCAATATATTAGGTCAACAGATTGTTTCCTGGAAAGAATTTCCGTCAATTGGAACAACGATCCGATTTTCCTGGGATGGTAATGCAATTAATCCCTCAATACCTGCGGGTGTTTATATATTAAATGTGAATCAGGGTTCATATTATAAAGTAATCAGACTAGTTCGTCTCCCATGAATCAACGACTGGCAGTTTTATTCATTGTAATTTCCAGTGTCGCTTGTGTTTTCTCATCCGCGAGATGTCAGATCAGAGGGAACGCGCTGCAAGAGTCCGATTTATCGCTGGCTCTCGATAGTCTATTTACGCATGGTCATTTTGAAGAATTGGAATTCCACGCACTCCGAGTTCTTCATGGTAAAGTCGAGGTAACAGTAGAAGATGAATTGGCTGCTTCGCTCTATCTCGGATATGTTAATGTTCTGAGTGGGGAAGAGGAACAGGCACGGCTGGACTTTACAAAAGCACTTCAACTTGACCCGAACTTGAAACTTGATCCCGTATTCACACCACCTCGTATCTACCAGACCTTTCAGGCTACAAAATCGGAATTCCTGGAACCCAGGCTGAACAAAAACGAATCTCCACATTCACAATCATACGCTCCACTGCTGAACCTTGCCATCCCCGGTACTGGCTTTATTATGGAGGAAGAATATCTCCGTGGTTTTGGCTGGTTTACCCTGGAAACGATAACCCTGTCTAGCTTTATCTATTCTCTAAATGAACGTAAATCAGCACGTCGGAACTATCTTACACTTCCACAAGACAGTGATTTTGATAACTATTACGACACCTACAACAAGTGGCACAAACGCAGCCTGATCTGGGGTGTATCAAGTGCTATCATTTATATTGCCGCCCAAAGTGACTATTTCCTGAACTCAAAACGATTCAGTGTTAATCCTGTGTATATAGAAGACAGTACGACAGGAAGTTTAGGGTTTGGGGTAACTCTGAGGTTTTAATCTTTTGTCATGAAGTATCCTCACAGCAATGAAATACGCATTTTAGAGTAATTAAATCACGGCTATAAGGACTTGTATGAAGAATTCCTCCAATCTCCAAAAACTTGAGCCTGATCCATACACTGAAAATTCGTGTACCAATAGCAGACTGCCTAAACATTATTCTTGTCTGGATTCTTGGCCTGCGGCCAGGTTCTTCGAATCCCGCCTTCGCGGGGATGACGAAGTGCGTCACCTCCCAATTTGGGTTATGAAACTCTCTGCTTCAATTCCTATTGTGCTTCTACTCTTCAGTACTCTCATATTACTCGCTCTTCCTACCACTACAAACGCCCAGTGGGTTTCGGGTGGGATTCAACTGAATCGTTATCGGATAAATAAAACAATCCAAATATTGGCAACGGATGATGGTGGTTTCTGGATTGTTTATGAAGATCCTTTTGGTGATATACACCCCAAAACCTGGGTTCAACATTTTGATTCTGATGGCTATGCGCAATTCCCAGAGCAGGGAATACCTGTAGTACCGGATTCAACGTTACGGACAGAATCGACTGATCTGTTCGGAGCGGTATTGCGACCTGATGGAAGTATCCTTGTTGCCTTCTGCGCAAATATGAACGAAACCTACGGTTACAGCATCTATGCGCAAGTGATAAACCGGGAAGGTGAATATCTCTTCGGTCCCACTGGTGCAACAGTATTTGAAGCGCGTGGCATCCAATGGGTTCC
>JAIOHU010000165.1 GCA_019912845.1 bacterium | reverse complement strand
AGATATGATTGTCCTGCGGGATCAGGATGGTTTTGCGGAGCAGATGCTTGCTGTTTCAGTGCATCTTGCGCCTATTCTTGCATTCTTTGATGGCAGGAAAACCCTTGTTGAAATAGCCTCTCAATTAAAAACACCAGATGGAAGCGAGATTGACCCAGAACGATTGATTGACATTGTAAAAATGTTGAGCGACAATCATCTTCTGGAGAATGAGCTTTTTTTTGAAAGACGTGCAGAAGTATTGAAGCAATATAAAGACGCTCCAATACGTCGAATGACAATGGTTGGAGGTGGTTTCCCAGATTCGCCGGCTGATTTTAGCGAATATATAAAAACAATGCTCAACGTTCCTGAATCAGATAAATTTGCAAGAGAAATACCAACTGAAACCGGAAAAATACGTGGATTAATGCTTCCGCATATCGATTTTCATCGTGGATACGAGACGTATGGTAGAGGTTACAGTGCTTTAAAAAAAGCGGTTGCTGAAGTACAAGATAAAAACTTGCTCATTGGAATCATTGGGGTAGCTCATTCAGGTGCGAGTGCTCCCTATGTTGCCACGGACAAAAATTTTGAGACTCCACTGGGAACAGTTGAAACCGATAAGCATGCAATTCATGTTCTACGCCAACATCTCGGTGATACTCCTTTTTATGATGAATGGGTTCACAAGAATGAACATTCCGTTGAGATTCAGGTAGTTGCATTGGCGGAGATTTTTAAAGAATGTAATTTTACGGTGTTGCCATTATTGGCTGGCAATCTTGATCTTGCTGTGAATGGAAACGGCACACCGAAAAATAATGATGTTGTGGAGAAATTTATCGACACCCTGCAGCGTGTGGAGGACAGTCATGATGGACCTGTTCTCTGGATCGCGAGTGTCGATTTTGCACATATCGGACCACGGTTCGGTGATTCGCAATCGGTAAACGAAAGTACATGTCACAGGATAAAAGAAGCAGATTTCAAATCCCTCGAAAGTGTACGATCGGTTAATGCGGAGAGCTGGTGGTTGTCATTGATGGGAAACGATAATAATCCGAGAAGAGTTTGTGGCTTATCTGCTACCTATCTAGTCTTACGTTTAATGCAAAAAAGCAGGGGTTATATTATAGATTATGACCAGGCAGTTGATCCATCCGGCGATCAAATGGTAACTTTCGCTTCGGCAGTATTTACATCCAGATAACAGTTTGGAGAATTACAATATTCTTGCTTCACTGCAAGATTTCAGGATACATTAACGCTCTTTAATCAATTAACTAACGCAAACGTATTTCAAAGGTTTAACGATGAGCCTTGTGAAAAGTATGATATCAACAGATAGCAGGAGGATTGAAATGAAAGCAAGTATGGGGCGCAAGCTCTTGCTTTGCACGATGATTCTTGCACTGGCAGCCCCCCTATTCGCACAAAGTACGGATTTTCGAGTATGGATGAATGCTGGTGACAGAAATGGTGTCCCTGTCCGACAGGGACTGCACGTTGAATGGTTCCGTAGTATCGCTCAAGACCCCGAGACTGGCAATCTTTGTGTAGTATGGTCAGACACTCGAAGTGGTGACCGTGATACCTACGCACAGCTTTATGATGCTGATGGAAATGCGCTTTGGGATGAAGGTGGTATTGCAGTATCAGCAGTTTATGGACGTCAGGAAGATCCGCACGTCATGCCAGCCGGCAATGGTGAATGGATTGTAACCTGGATTGATTACCGATACGATGTCGATGTACTCGACTGGGGTGATGTTTTCATCCAGAAGCTGAACGCTGACGGTGAAATCATGTGGACAGATGATTATTATGGTGACGGCGGAATTATGATCTGTCGGGCTTACAATCACCAGATTTCAGTACAGTCATTCTCGGATGGTGCGGGTGGTGCGATTTCCATCTGGGTCGATGGTCGTTTCGGAACAGCTGATATGTTTGTGCAACATACCAATTCGGACGGTGTTCGCCAGTGGACTTATGAAGGTGAAGCAAATGACTCCAGTGGTATTCCCATGTTTCGCGCTGGCTGGGATATGGGTAACCTCGCAGGTTGGGGATACACTGCTGATACCGATGATGCCGGTGGTATTATCGCTGCTGTCCATGACCTTCGCGAAACAGGCGACCAGGATCTCTACATTCAGCGCGTCAACAACGCTGGTGAGCTAGTCTGGGGTGGTGGTACTCTCGAAGGCGTTCCACTCTGTGTCAACGATGAAGATCAGACACAAGCAAAACTCTGTCCAGATGGTGAAGGTGGCGCATTTTTCGCCTGGGTGGACAAAAGAAATGATATCGCAAATGGTGATATCTGGGGTCAGCACATTGACGCTGAAGGTAACTTCAGTTGGGATATTGATGGAGTGGTAATCAACGATTTCGCGGAAAAACAGGAAAACCATCGTATCGTAACTTCAGGTGAGAATGGTGCCATTCTTGTCTGGGAAGACCGTCGTGATGAACCCTTCCACGGCGACCTTTATATGCAGAAGATCACCAACAACAATGGAAACGTCGAAACTCTTTGGGACGCTGATGGTGTGCTACTTTGTGATGCACCAAACGCACAGACACAAGCGCGTATTACTCCGACTCATGATGGTGGCGCATTTGTCTCATGGGTTGACGAGCGTGTCAATCTTGATGCATCGGCAGACCTTTATGCTCAGAGAATCGATGCTGACGGTAATCGTCTGTGGGATACGGATGGAATCGTTGTCTCCAACCGTTTAGGACTGCAGGCAGGTAATATCGTACGTCAGTTGAACGACGACAGACTTTCAGTTGTTTACTCAGACTCACGTCGTGGAAGCCAGGGAATTTACTATCAGATATTTGATTTTGATGGAAATACAATTGGTCAGGAAGACGGCAACCTGGTTGTCTTTGGACTTGACTGGGATGCGAAGGTTCCAGGAATTGGGACAGTTGTAAATAACAGTGATGCAGACAATGACTATGCGGTTGTTGGTTGGATTGACTCACGTTACTCTTTCCTCGGTGGTCATGTTCACATGCAAAGGATGAATCTCGAATCTGGTGTTCGTGCGTGGGAACGAAATGGTATCAGTGTTACACCTGGATATCCTTTTGGTGTTGATGAAAATGGTGACCCAGATACTACATCTGTTACAATGGACTCCGTTAGTTTCACACACGATGATGAATATGTATACATCGTTTGGGAAGATAACCGTCTGCTCTATCTGTCCAATATTGGTGTACAGAAACTGGACCCAGCCACAGGCGAAATGCTCTGGGGTGATAGAGCGTTGCTGGTTGCTGAAAATGATGATAATGAACAGAAGCGTCCGTTAGCTCAGCCCGATGGCAACGGTGGCGTGATGGTCTTCTTTGAGCAGCTTAATGATAACTGGAATCCAAATATTGCAATGCAACGTGTGGATACCGACGGCAATCCGATTTGGGTTGACGGTGAAATTCCAGGTATCACGATTACAAATGTAAATTACGATGAAACCCTCGATGCTGTCGCAGCGTTTGATGACGAATCATTCCTCGTTGTGTTTACACGTAGCAATGATGTCGGTCAGTATGACCTTTATGGTATGCGAGTAAACATCGATGGTGAACTCATGTGGGATGAGCCATTACTGATCAGTGGTGCGGTTGGAAATCAGTGGTATGCTGAGGCGATGGCAACTGACGATGGCATTATCATCGCCTGGGAAGATACTCGTATCACTCATCCACTGAAAGATATCTATGGTCAGATGGTACATGCAGATGGCACCGTTGACTGGGATGCAGACGGCAAAGAACTTTATACAGCACAGTTTGATGAAACGAATATCTCCCTCGGTATGCACATGCCGACAGATGATTTTTTCTGGATGGTCTGGGAAGACTCACGTGTTGGTAACAACACTGATATCTATGCACAAGTGTATGATTTGAGTGGTGATGTTCATGCGGATGCACCTGAGGGCGGAATTGCGATTAGTACCGCAGAGCAGTCTCAGTCTGCTCCTGGTGTTGTTGTTATGAGTGATGGTTCTGCTTTTGTTACCTGGCAGGATATCCAGGGACAGAATTTCTCCGATCTGAGATATACCCGTTATCACATTGATGGCAATGTTGCTGAACCAGCTCTAAACCCGGGGATGTACTCTGACAATGGTAACAATGGTACCTTCCTTTGCGATGCTTACCATCGCCAAGTGGTACTTAAGAGTGTCTGGGATGAAGATCCAGATGAATTTGGATTTGTTAGCGTTTGGGAAGATGAACGTGCGACAGGTAAGGATCCACTCTTCAATATCTACTCACAACGTGTGAATGAAGAAAATGTTACCAGTGTTGGTGAGAGAAGATATGTACAACCATTGCAATGGAGTCTGGAAGCAGCTTATCCGAATCCATTCAATCCGGCAACCACAATCAGCTTCAATCTTGACCGTTCAGCGAGTATTCGTCTGACTGTATTTGATGTCCTCGGACGTCGTGTCGCTTCACTGGTCAGTGGACGAGTATCCGCTGGTGAACACAGTGTTGTTTGGGATGGACGTGATTTTGGTGGACAGATGGTTTCAAGCGGCAAGTATTTCTACCGCCTCGAAGCAGATGGTCGTCAGATCGCACGTAGTGTTGTCTTGATGAAGTAACTTAGATGTTACTATTCGATTCTTTGAATCGTTTGGATATAGAGAACGGGCACTCTTCGGAGTGCCCGTTTTTTTAGTAAAACATTGCATCAATACTACTGACAAGCGGATAGGCATAGGGATCAGTAGCTTTACCCATACGTAACAGCGAGGATCCAAATATCTCTTATCATCTGATAAAAACGCTTCTCTGAGGCTCGGATATCTTAAAGACGTGCAGTAGCCCATTGCCTGAACTGTGTCCCAATATGGGAACGTACGCGGTATCCGATCGATAAAATTGCATCAAGGTTGTAATGCTTAACAAGGTATTGTTTACCGTCTGTTGCAGTTGTCAAGTATTCCTTGACAACTTGATTTTGGTTCAACGCGTTGGATTCGTAGATATTTTTGAGGTGAAGACTGATATTCTGTTTTGTGATTTGATACAGCTCTGCCATGGATGCCTGTGTAAGCCAGACCGAGTCGTCTGGCCAATCGAACACCAACCTGTGTTATACCACGCTCGGTCTGGCAGATCAGCATCCCTGACTGCCGTTCAGGAAGCTGCTCTGCCATAATTCTTCTCCCGGCTACTGCTTGCTACATTTTATCAATCATAGGGTCGCCCAGCTCGAAGAATCGTACCATATTCTGAGGAACTTCATATACTTTAAAGACTGATTGACGTATGATCCGGACACTTCCCATGCCATCACACAGGTACTGACCGATACGCGCCTGTGCACGTCGATAAGCTGCATCGAAAGAACTTCGACTTAAATCATTTGCGAAATCCTGCGCGAAGTTTTCGAGATTTTCCGGGAGCCGTGGTGAAGCTTCCCGTCTCTGAAGATGATCTAGTAGGTGATCATGTTTTGAACTTTTTAGAGGCAGGCAGACTCGTGGTATGCCAAGTGCGAGGGATTCATGAAGTGTGGTGTTTTCGGCTGAGAAGAGAATATCGGTATGATAAAGCGCGTCTGCCGGATAGGTTCGATTTTCAATGACCTCAACATCAATCCCTTTACCTTCTGCCAGTTTTTTTAACGTGGCAGCGTCCGGGCAGTTTAGTCCGGGTAATATCTTCACCGACGGTTTCCACTCGTAGGTGTATTCCTTTGGCTTCTGAATATTTGCGACACATTGCATAATTCGTGGAATCCAGGTGGTGTAGTCAAGATTTTCAGTTGCAATGGTGAATGTTGACGCGGCAGTTGCATGCGGATGGTGCTTCTGAATGTATTTCATCGTGTGGATACGGAAGGGTGCGTAATGCGAACCACGAAGAAAATAAGTGAATCCGGTATGTGACTTCATATCCACTTCACCACCATCTGCACCAGCGAGAACATGATAATCAGCGTACGTTTCTTCTGCCCAATCTTGAACGACAGTCAGTTCAATGCCCGCTTTCCATATTGCTTTTTGGACCTGGATATCAAAATCTCCACAGAGATACAAGTGAGGACGTGGATGTCGGGAATCAACACGGCTGGGAATATGAGCTTTTAACATGTCAATCAGCTGATTCGCCAGTGTTTCACTGGTGGTGGATTCAACTCCCAGGAAACTAACACCATCAAGATTATATCCCTTGAAAAGGCTGCTGTTCGATTTACTGCTGATGAATGTGATCTCTTCAATTTCTTCACGCATTGCCGCTTCGGCGAGTGCAACTCCGCGATCAAAATGAAGAGTGCCGTAAGAGTCATGCAAATCTGCTACAATCCAGACACGATGTTCAGCCATTGTTTTCTCCTTGTCCATGTTTTCTGAAATATAGTGCGAACTCAAATTTCCTGCAAGCCAGAAAGGGGCTGCGGACAGGTAACAAGTGAGGGAAATTTCGATAAATTATGAAATTATAAGATTATGGAATTACGCTTGTACATCTATTGAGTGAACCATACAAGTTGTGGGTTGGCTCGAAAGTATTTGATTTTCAGTTGAAAGGCTATTGAAAAAGTAGCATACTATACGCTTGCATTAGCTGAACTGGTTGAACTCTATTTAGATGAAACGATGAGACGATATAGAAATAAAAAATTATCCAAACGACCTGTGCTTCCCGCATCTCATGAAGCAGGTCCACCAACTCCGGAAAGCTGGTGGCGTTTTGCTGAGGATGACCGTCTGAAACAGGTGGCGATTATCCTTGTGGAACCGAGTCGTGCTGAAAATGTCGGAGCAGCGGCTCGTGCCATGAAAACCATGGGCATCCACCGTTTGATCGTGGTGGGGTCGGATGTCTGGCGTACTGGCAAAGCTCGGGCGATGGGTGTGGGGGCGCATGATATTCTCGAATCTGTTGAGGAATATGGGACACTTGCAGAAGCTGTTTCGACGATGAAAGCGGTTGCAGTCACTACTGCCAGACGCCGTAAACGTTCTAAGCCTGTTTTTCCAATGGAAGCAATTGCACCGAATATTCTGGGGGTTGGGGAGCATGGTCCCGTCGGGGTTGTTTTTGGACGAGAGGAATATGGATTAACCCTTTCGGAACTATTGCTGGGAGACTGGTGGGTGACCATTCCCATTAATACATCCTATCCTTCGCTGAACCTGGCGCAATCGGTCATGGTTGTTTGTCATGAACTTGCACGAGCAGCACGAGGTCCGATGCCTGCATATCCCTGGAATCCTGCTACCAATGATCGGAGACGGCAGGTAATTGATCATGCTGCCAGCACAATGATGAAAACAGGTTTGCAGCCACGTCCTGATCTGGAAGGGTACTTACTAGCGATCAGTCGTATGTTTGATCGTGCTCTCCTCGAGGAGAGAGACGTGGAATTAATGCATGGACTTTTTCATCAGATGGATGTTTTTGTGCATAAAATGAATAAATTGTATGGCGAAGAATAAGTGACAATGGATGATTCTTAGATGGAAGAGAAACGAAGCCTGAAACTAATCGAGAATAAGAGCTAAATGAATAAAATACATACCATACTTATCTTGTTGATTATCAGTCAGACTTCTATTTTTGGCGGTGGTCAAGCAGTCGCTGCAGAACTTGTTGAGAATGATCCACTGGTGTATCTCGCCATTCTTCCGATATTGAGTGATGTGCAGGATATTGATCTTCCCGATTCACTTCATATTGTGATCGCTGAAGTTATTGGTGAGAGTGAAATTCTGAGTCCGGTAGATCAATCGAAGGTTGATTCATTCATGGATAGATGGACTCAGGAGAATGGACAGGGTTGTATTGCGGTCTCTTGCATGAATTCGATCGGGCGTGAATTAGAGGTCGGCTTGGTGATCTCCTGCGCGATGCAACAGATTCGCAATAAGGTTGCAGTGGAGATCAGAGCAGTTGATGTCGGGAAACAGCAGTTAATAGCGCATTATCGTGAGGAGTTTACTACAGGTGGGATGAAATATGAGACAATGTTGCAGGAAGCAAGCTTGCGTCTACTCGACTATTTATTGCTTCCTCCCGCAATGATCTATGTTGATACCGACCCGCCAAACAGCCGAATCGAAATAAATAATGAGCCTGCCGGAATTGCACCGCTAAGCCTGGCACTTCCCACTGGTCACGAATATACCTTCAAAGCGGTACGTCAGGGATATGAAAATAAAATAGAGAAAATCTACTTTGAACCGGGTGACTCGGTGTATGTCAAATTGAAGATGTCCGAGGTTCAAGAGTTGCCCAAGAATCCGGTTTCGATACGTCTCATGGCATCCGGGGGGCTACCATTTAATCATTCGAGCAGCAATATCGATACACGTCTTGCTCTTGGTGATGGTCATAGTTATGGTTTTGCTGCAGCATTTGGAGAGACCTGGCGATTCAAAATTGGTACTTTCAGTTATACCAACATAAGCGATGGTTTGGACGCAAAAGTCTGGCGCGATTATGGAGCAGTAGGGGTTCCTGAAATCAGTGCACAGTCATTTCATTCTTCACTTATTTACTCACGCTACAATCCAGGATTAAGCGGTTTCATAGGAGCGGGAATGGGTACCATTCGACAGAGTATTCGTGTCGAATTGGAGGGTGGTGAAAAGCAAGAGAAGAAATCGGACTATCTGGTTGGATTGATGATGCATGCCGGAGTTGAACTTGGCTTTACCCGCAGTTTTGCCATGCAGTTTGAAATTCTGCACACAAGATTGTTCTCAGATAATTATAGCGCAACTTTCTCTGAAGATGCTACACCAGAAGAAATTGCAGAGGTCGAATTCTGGAATGAAACTTTTCGTTCGTTTACCTACCTCACAGTTTTTCGTTTGAATATCTTATATCGAATTTGAGCTACACATTATACCAAAGATTTATCAAGAAAAAAGTGGTGCGAAATCCTCAAATTATTATTGTTTCCTGGTTTAGATTAAGCTCTACCCTTTCATTATTGCAAGTCTGACACTAATACTGTTTTGAGCAACTGGCAACTGATCTCCATAAATCCATAGATGTAGGAATTCTTGCTTTGTTTCCCACATATTTTTATGTTTCAATTTTCACATGCGAAAGCATTTGAATAAATGGTTCACCTTATATTCTACTAGATGAGGGAAAAAACCTTCCATGACCAGAGAATCTGAGACACGCACTGCAGTCGTAGCACTGGGAGGGAATGCGCTAAGCCCAGCAACTACAAATGCTTCCATTGCAGATCAGTTTACACATACACGTGAAAGCCTTGATGGCATTATTTCCATCTTGAGGAAAAATTACCGTCTGGCGATTACTCACGGCAATGGACCTCAGATAGGGCATGCTTTGCGAAGAGTCGAACTTGCTAAGGATCATGTTCCGGTTCTTCCACTGGGAGTGCTGGTTGCTGGAACTCAGGGCTGGATGGGGTATATGATCGAGCAGTCCTTGATAAACCGTCTCAAGCATGAAAGTATTCAGTTTCCTGTGATCTCCATTGTCAGCCAGGTTCTGGTAGACCGTAATGATCCCTCGTTGAAAAATCCAAGCAAGCTGATTGGGCGTGTTTATACGGAAGAGGAGGCACGTGCTAAGGAACGTGATGACGGTTGGGAAGTACGTGAGGATAAGGGGCGTGGAGGTTTTCGACGGGTTGTTGGCAGTCCTGTTCCGCAGCAAGTATTGAATGCGGATGCGGTTCGATTTCTTCTCGATCAGGGCTATGTTGTCATCTGTGCTGGTGGTGGTGGCATACCAGTATATCGTGAACCAAATGGCGATCTGGAAGGTGTAGATGCTGTGATCGATAAAGATCTGGCGTCTTCTGTGCTGGCGTCGAATATTGGAGCGTCAGATTATCTCATTCTGACAGAAGTGAGTAAAGTTGCCTTGAATTTCCGTACACCAGAACAGGTCGATTTGGATCATCTGACACTTGCCGAGGCTCGTAACTATATGGCAGAGGGTCAGTTCCCGCCGGGAAGCATGGGTCCGAAAATGGAATCGGCGTTGCAGTTTCTTGAAAAAGGCGGTGAACGAGTCATTATTACGGACTTGACTCATGTGGTTGATGCTATGGACGGAAAAGCGGGAACTACGATAGTTCGTTAATTAAAAATTAAGAATTAAAAATTTAAATAAGAACGAACTCAAAATATCCAGGATATTTGGATTAGCTGATAATTTGTTAGATTGCGTCATGCCAGCATTGTGATAGCTGACATCCAGGAAGGTAGTGATCTTATAGTGTTAGTGAAATATGAATGTAAGCAATTTCTTTGAAACTATTAAAGTAAACATTCTGCAGCAGCCTGTGATATGGAATTCGAAGAACCAAGTCGTCAGCTGGTCATCCAGCAATTGCAAGAACTATGAGATTGCTGAACAATACAATAGATTTATGATTAAGTGAAATTGCAAAATGGAATTTCTTTGGGAGTAGAGTTATCATTTGTATTATCTGTAAAAACGGTGAAACTGAACCTGGTTTCGGGTCAATGACATTCGATTTAGACGGAACAACGATTATCTATCGGGATGTTCCTGCGGATATCTGCGAAAATTGTGGCGAAACGTACTTTGCTCATGAAGTTGCGAACAGGCTGTTAGAAGAAGCCAGGAAAGCATCTATCTCTGGCGTGCAGGTATTAATCAGACATTACGAAGCTGCCTAGCTTTTTTCTTGGAGACTGCGAGATGAAATCGGTATTTGGCGTAATTCTGGTTGACCTGATTGTCGTAGTTGCGATATTCGCACCTCTTTCTTGGCGTAAATTCATGAATCGTGGCTTCAGCAGGCGATTCTTACAATGGGATGTAGCGGGGGATACATTAGTCTTCGCTTGGGGTCTTTTTACAACATTGAACTGGTTTTCTCCAGGATTTGATTCTAAGAGTTGGGTGTTTATAACATATACACTCTTACTGATCGCTTTTCATCCATTGATGTTTACAGTCAAGAAGAGATGGATTGTACGTCAAGATGCTGAGAAGCCGGAAGGAAGTTTGAAAAATTAAGTAGAGTAACTGAATTTCTTAATAATATTTAGATATAACGTTCACAGGGAAGGTGTTTTTCATGAAGATTCACGAATACCAGGGAAAAGAAATCCTCCGGAAATTCGGTGTTACAGTTCCACGGGGGAAAGTTGCTTTTACAGTCGATGAAGCGGTGGAAGCTGCGAAAGAACTTGGTGGTGATGTTGTTGTGGTAAAGGCTCAGATTCACGCTGGCGGTCGAGGCAAAGGCGGCGGAGTAAAGCTGGCACGTGGGATTGATGAAGTTCGCAAAACTGCCGGTGAAATCCTGGGGATGCAGCTTATCACCCATCAAACCGGCCCCGAAGGCAGAGAGGTAAAACGTCTCCTGATCGAAGAGGGAATGGACATCAAGAAGGAATTTTACGCTGGAATTACTCTCGATAGAGAACGTGTCAAAGACACATTCATGGTATCCACTGAAGGTGGGGTGGAGATTGAAAAAGTCGCAGCGGAAACACCTGAGAAAATCATAAAAGTAGCGATTGATCCCGGATTTGGCATGCAGCCATTTCAGGCGAGACGGTTAGCGTTCGCATTGGGCTTGGATGGAAACGCGATGAAGCAAGCGTCAAAATTCTTCATGGCACTTTACAAAGCTTACACCTCGACCCACGCATCACTCTGCGAGATCAATCCATTGGTTTTAACTGGAGATGATCAAATTATCGCCCTCGATGCCAAGATGAACTTTGACGACAACGCACTTTATATGCACAAAGACATTCTCGAAATGCGCGACAAGGATGAAGAGGATCCTGCTGAAGTGAAAGCGTCCGAGTTTGATCTGAACTACATCAAGTTGGATGGCAATGTTGGTTGCATGGTGAATGGTGCTGGGCTGGCGATGGCGACTATGGATATCATCAAGTATTCTGGTGGTGAACCAGCAAACTTCCTCGATGTCGGTGGTGTGGCAAACGCTGAAACTGTCAAAAACGGCTTCCGTATTATCCTCACCGATCCAGCGGTAAAAGCGGTACTGATCAATATCTTCGGTGGTATTGTACGTTGTGACCGTGTTGCACAAGGCGTCATTGATGCACTGAGTGATGAGGATATGGAAGTAAAAGTACCAGTTGTGGTACGTCTGGCAGGAACGAATGCGATTGAGGCAGCCAAGATGCTCGAGGATAGCTCGCTAGACTTTATTGTTGCCGCTAATCTCAAAGATGCGGCTGAAAAAGTAGTCAAGGCTGCATTAAACTAAATCGTTTTCACTAAAGGATAACAATTAATCTGAAGATATCGAGGAAATCATGAGCATCCTGGTAGGAAAAGAGACACGTTTGGTGGTGCAGGGATTCACGGGAAAAGAGGGATCCTTTCACGCTGAACAGATGATTGAGTATGGAACGAATGTTGTGGCAGGAGTTACTCCCGGTAAGGGTGGAACGATGCACCTGGATCGCCCGGTATTTAACACTGTCGAGGAGGCAGTTGAAGAAACCGGTGCGAATACAAGTGTCATTTTTGTCCCACCGCCATTCGCAGCGGATGGGATTCTTGAAGCGGCATCCGCAGGTGTGGAACTGGTTGTATGTATAACAGAGGGGATTCCAGCCGCTCAAATGCTTGATGTCTGGCACAGTATCAAGGACAAGAATGTTCGTCTGATAGGCCCTAACTGCCCTGGGGTAATCACTCCTGGTGAAGCAAAAATAGGGATCATGCCCGGGTTTATTCATACTCCAGGAAAGATTGGAGTAATCAGCCGTAGCGGAACCCTGACCTACGAAGCTGTCGGTCAACTGACAGAGTTAGGTATGGGACAATCAACCTGTATTGGTATCGGTGGCGATCCGGTGATCGGCTCTACTTTTACAGATTTGCTTAAGTTATTCAATGAGGATGATGGCACTGAGGGTGTTGTCATGATCGGTGAAATTGGTGGAAATGCCGAAGAATTGGCTGCTGATTACATTAAAGCAAATATGAAAAAACCTGTGGTTTCATTCATAGCAGGACGTACTGCTCCTCCGGGAAGACGAATGGGTCACGCTGGTGCAATTATCTCTGGGGGTAAAGGTACTGCGGAAGAAAAAATTAAGGCTTTGGAAGCAGCAGGAATCCGTGTCGCTGAGTCTCCAGCAGTGATCGGCGAGACAATGAAAGCCGCCATGAAGGGGTGAACTTGATTTCAGTTGAGATATTCATTAAAAAAGCTGCGGACTTCGCAGCTTTTTTAATGGTTGAAATTGGTTAAATTTAGTTGAGAAATATAATGATACAGAAAATTCTGATGGTGGCAGTCGCCGGGAGTGTGGGGACACTCGCCAGGTATGGTGTTGTTGGGCTGGTAGATAAATTTAACACAATTTCCTTTCCCTGGGGAACATTCGTAGCCAATACCATCGGCTGTATGTTGGCGGGCTATCTTTACACACTGTTTGCTGGAAGATTCATATTACTGACTGATCTTCGTGCTGCAGCGCTCGTTGGATTCCTGGGTGCGTTTACCACATTTTCAACATTGATCCTGGAGTCAAGTCAATTATTTCGTTCTTCACAATGGATACTTGCAATAGGAAATGTCAGTATGCATCTTGCAGCAGGGTTCATTGCATTATTTATTGGGGTATTACTGGGGAGGTTGACCTGAGCAACCCTCCCGGTGGGACCCCAGTTTCAGCACAAGCTTGTGGAAATCAAGGGGGAATGGGATGAAAGAGATGCAATCAATCGTAAGGTACATATTTGCACTGATCTTACTGATTTTTTTCACAAGCTGTGAGAAAGATGGGTTGGTACTCGATTCCCTCGAACCAGAAAACCCGATTCCAGAACAATCCAATCTGAGATTTAAATTCTCGCATGATGTTGTCTCGCCCACGGAGACGATGATCTTGTTGGATACGGTTGGCATAACATTTGAACCGCACATAGAGGGAAGATTCCGCTGGCTTGATCTAAAAACACTTCAGTTCCTGCCTTCCACACCCTTCCAGGCTGCAACAAAATACATTGCACATATACCTGCTGGGTTTTCATCAGTCACCAACCAGCCTTACAAAGGCAAAAACGAAGTAAGTTTCCACACCAGGGGACTTTTCCTCTGGTCAACCAGTCATAAGTTTACACCAATTTCAGGGCAACCCGGAGAAACAGATATTGAAATTGTTCTGCAATTTAATACTATGGTTTCTCCCGAAGAAATTGCGAAATACACAACTCTGTATCACCATCATGACAAGAATAAAGAGAAGCTGGAATTTGAAGTTCATGAAGGAAACGAAGAGAATTATATCGTTTTATCAAGCCGGGGAGTACAACGGAGCGAAGATATTGATGCAGTTCTGGCACTCGAAATTGATCAAGGTCTTCCACCAATGTTTGGCAATTTGGCTTTGGAAGAGTCTGTCAATCGAAGCATAAAGTTCAGCGGAGTAAAAGAGCTGAAGATCAATCACATCTGGGCGCATCAACGTGGCAGGGAATTTCAGATTTCCATCAATGTTTCAAATCCCCTGGATATTGAAACCCTTCGTAACTATCTGACCATTGAACCAGAACACGAGATTGATATTGTATCGCAATACTACGGTACTCTGCTTATTACTGGCGATTTTCAACCAAAGCAGAGGTTAAATATAACCTTGCAAAAGGGATTGTCGTCAGTTGATGGCGGCAAACTGGTGTCCACATTTACCCAAACGATTCATGTTCCTGACTATCAGCCTGATCTCGAATTTGATTCGCCCGGAAAATACCTGGCTCGATCTGGTCTGAAAAATGTTGCCATCAGTGCGATAAACATTGATTCAATGCTGGTGCAAGTCGAAAAGATTTACAAAAACAACATCGTCCATTTTTTGCAAAATGATGACAGTTTCGGAAGAAGACAGTGGTACACAACCGAATCCCTGCATTTTGGGAAACGTATCTTCGAGGAAAGAATAAACATTGATGGTGATTTCAACAAATATTCAACCGTTACATTTAACTTCGACAAGTTTATAGAAGAACACCCCACTGGACTTTTCAAGCTGAGTATACGTGACGGCGAACGCCATTATCGTTCCGATTATCGCACTTTGATGGTGACGGACATTGGTCTGATTGCAAAACAGTCAGGGAAGAATGTACACGTCTGGGCAATGTCTACAAGTTCACTAAAGCCTCTTCCAAATGTTAAAATCACTTTGTTGAGCAGGACAAATCAATCGATCGGGAGTGGAGTAACCAATTCTGAAGGTTACACGGTAATCCGTGACTTTAATAAATCAGAGGATGATTTTGAGCCCTACCTTTTAACTGCAGAGCAGGCTGATGATTTTTCCTACCTTCTCTATGATGAAAGCAAAATCGAAACATCCGATTTTGATGTTGAGGGTTCTGACTTCAGCGAGGATGGTTTTACTGCTTATATCTATGGCGATAGAGATATCTATCGTCCCGGTGAAAAGGCACATATTGTTGGTGTGCTTCGGAATAACAACACTCTACCTCCCTCAAACTTTCCGGTCTTATTGAGAATAATTTCTCCCAGGGCAGATGTAATTGAGCGTCAGAAAGCTCGAACCGTTGAGCAAGGTGTTGTTGAATATGAATGGTATATACCGGGATATACGCAAACTGGCGTATACCGTGCAGAACTGTTAACAGCCGGTGATGTTATCGTTGGAAGTTACAAATTCCAGGTGGAAGAATTTATTCCGGATAGAATGAAGGTAAACCTTTCGACTGACAAAGATCGTTATGAACTTTCGAAAACGATCCAAATTGACGTACAAGCTGAAATGCTTTTTGGTCCACCTGCCAGTGGGCGTGAATGTAACGCTGCAATCACTCTTGTAGCACAGGCTTTCACGCCGAAGGATTGGGGAGCTTACACTTTTGGCGATAAGGAACGGACGTTCAGCAGTGAAGCCAACGGATTGGGAAGGGTGACACTCGATGATTTGGGAGAGGCAAAATTTGCATATTCACTACCAGACAAATTAGTCCCACCTGCAGCACTGAAGGCGATTATTGAGGTTACGGTTCAGGAAAGGGGGGGACGTTCAGTTTCTAATCAGATAGCAAAAGACATTGATGCCTACCCGGTATATATCGGATTGAAAAAGGTTAGTGAGGGGTATGCCAAACCTGGTGAAGAATTCTCACTCAACTATGTTTTTCTCGATTCGGAAGAGAATGCTGCTCAATTGTCCGTGGTGGAAGTTACCCTTCTAAAGTATAGATGGAATACAGTTCTGGAAAAGGATGAAAATGAAAAATACCGCTACGTTTCAAGAAGAACAGTGGAAGAAATTCAAACTTTCAGGCAGAAAACGAGCGAGTATAGAGGCATTATTGTTGTAATACCACCAAGTTATGGAAGTTACTCAGTTCGAGTGAAAGATCCGATTTCTGAATCTGCATCCACGCTGGACTTTTATGCCAGTGGTTGGGGATATGCTCCCTGGGCGATTGAAAACCCGGAACAGCTTGAGATTGAACTGGACAAAGAAAAATATCGTCCCGGTCAATCTGCGTCAGTTCTGCTGAAAACACCCTTTCCGGGAAAAGTGTTACTTACTGTTGAACGAGATGAATTGTACCTGCAACGTCAATTCACAATGGATCAAAACTCCGCAACGGTACAAATTCCCATATTGGAATCCTTCTCGCCAAATGCCTATGTAACCGCCACACTGATCCGATCACCTGAAAATAACGACCGCCATTCACCCAATCGTGCATTCGGGGCAAAACCAATATTTCTGGAAATGGAACACAAGAAGGTTGAAATTTCACTCGATGCACCTGAAAAGATCAAACCAGCAGGTAAACTGGAGATCGAGGTCAAGGTGAAAAACACAGCTGGTAATGCGGTTGTAACTGTCGCAGCAGTTGATGAAGGAATTTTGCAGCTTACCGACTATAAAACCCCAAATCCATTTGATCTGTTCTATGGCAAACGTCGTCTGTCCATGAGCACCTACGATATGTTTTCCAAATTGCTTCCAGAAGTTGATCAAGCTGAGATACATTCTTCGCCTGGGGGCGGACAGGGAGCACGTGCGCTAAGCCATGTTTCGGGATTGACCATCTCGCGTCTCAAACCAGTCGCTCTCTGGAGTGGATCGGTACCAGTTCGTGGGGGAAGGGCAGCAGTCAGTTTTGATGTGCCCCAGTTTAATGGCAGACTGCGAGTGATGGCGGTGGCAGTAAGTGGAGATCATTTTAATCGTGCGTCTGCCTCTGTTCAGGTGGAGGATGAGTTGATTCTGACACCAACTATCCCGCGATTTGTTGCAGGTGGGGATAATTTCACTATTCCCGTTGGAGTTTACAACAGCACAGAGCAACCATTAGCTGTTGAACTTTCGGTGTCAACAGAAGGAGCAGTTCTTGTAACTGAAAATACTTCTCAACTTGTCATGTTGGAAGCCGGAAAGGAAGGAATCGCTTTCTTTGATTTTTCCGCTGAGGATGCAAATTCAGTTGCAAAGTTGACATTTACTGCTAAAACCGACAAAAGCGATATTGTTCACCAGGAAAATCTACCTGTCCGTCCTCCATTTCAACCAAAATCAAAAACCCTTTCAGGTACGATTGAAGCAGGAAAAAAGGCAACTGTATCCTTACCAGGAGGTTGGCTTGATGGTGCGGCATCAGGGAAAATGTATCTGACATCACTCCCAACTGCAAAATACTCCGCAGGACTCGAATACTTACTGAGCTATCCTTATGGATGCCTTGAGCAGACAGTCTCGAAGGCATTTCCATTACTCTATTTTGATGAACTGGCTGAAGCTGTCTTCGCAGTTATGAGTGAGGAATCAGCATCAGAATATTACATCAGTGAAGCGATCAATAAAATCCTTGCAATGCAACAAAATGATGGAAGTTTTTCTTTCTGGCATGGAAATAGTACGACCAATTCCTGGGCGTCCATTTACGCTTTGCATTTTCTGGCTGAAGCGAGAGATATTGGCTTCGACGTCCCGGAAGGAAAGTTGAACCGTGGTGAACGTTTTCTGAGGAAGATCCTTAAGGTACGAGTGCAGGTTGACGAAAATCAGAGTAGATCACGTTCTCGTAACAGAAACCGTGGTCAATATAGCGAGAACAATGAATCTATTACTCTTCAGCATCAATGTTATGCAGCCTATGTCCTCGCTATAATGGGTTCGCCCTACAATGCAGGGATGAATTACCTCTATGAGAACAAACTGGATGAGTTAGCTTCTGATGAAAGAGCATTGCTCGCTGGTGCTCTGAGCTTGAGTGGTGATGATCGAGCAAAGGAGTTGCTGCCTGTACAAACTTTTCCCCGGGTATTTCAAGATGGACGAGAATCTGGCAATACATTTTATTCGCAGGCACGTGGAAATGCCATCCTGTTGTATATTCTTGCTCGTCAGTATCCAAACCACCCTATGATACCTGAACTTGTCTCATTTCTAAATGATAAACTTGAAAATGGACGCTGGTGGACAACACAGGAGAATGCATGGGCACTACTGGCATTGGGAAGAACCTTCGCCTCGCAGGTTAAGCCAGCATTCACAGGAACTGTTTCTCTTAAGGGAGATGTACTTGCAGAATTTACCCATGAAGGTCTTACGATAGTTGATAGTTCACTGGTTGGTGAAAAACTTTCAATACAGCTTAATGGTCAAGGCACTTGTTACTATTATGTAGAAACCAGGGGAATTCCTGAAAAACATGAGTTTGTGGAGGAGTATGCAGGAATTAAGGTAACCCGAAGCTATTTCGATCAGGATGGTGGAAAACTGAATATTACTGATATCAAGCAGGGTGAACTGATTGTAGGTGCAATAACAGTTGAGAATATCTCGGGAGAATCTATTGAAAATATCGTTGTTGATGATATGCTCCCCGGTGGTCTGGAAATCGAGAACCCGAGATTGCAGTCACGTCAGAGACTGGGATGGATGGAACGTGAAAACAGTTCACCCGACAACATGGATATACGAGATGATCGACTCCTATTCTTCCTTAACCTGAGAGACAACGAAAAGACGACGTATTATTATATGGCGCGAGCGATTACAAAGGGAGAATTTGTACTGCCTCCAGTGATGGCGGAGTGCATGTATAATCCAACTATCTTTGGACGGAGTGGGGAGTCGGTTATTAAAGTAAATTGAATCAGGAAGTGCGAAGACATCATGATGGTATGATGCTATCTGACAATATTTTCGAGAATCGCTACAAATGACCCTGGAGTTTTTCCACACTTCCGCTTGAAACAATTGCGATCTCTACTTCTTGACTTTAACATTCTATCTTGCCCCAAATCCAACTGTGCGAGGTCAAGATGAGTATGTATCAGCCTTCCTGGGCACCTTATGAAAAAGAGGTGATCACCATTGATCATTTCCTGAATCTTTCCATGGAAATCAACTATCACCTTACTGCTAGAAAACGTAATCCCCGTGGCCTACTCGCCTTGATCCTGGGCAGGGTCAAAGCTGATGATCATCAACGTAAGGCTTTGCTTATTGCCATTGAAGCGTTATTTATTGGCTATGGCTCAAAGACACGGAAACTTGGTCCGCTGGCAGTTATCCACCCACTTCGAACTACAGCATTACTGAACCGTACGATGGCAGACCCCCATATTCTGGACATTCTCGGTGCTTTGCTTCATGATAAAATTGAAGATATCGATCACGCAAAATTGACCGATTCAGAAAGAGTGAGGTTTGATGCAAAATTTGATGAGTTGCTTGATTTTCTGGGCGAAAAAGGTGCCTGGTACCTCAATGAAAGAATTGATTTACTCACACGTCATGATGACAAAGAACCTGACAAAAGAATCCATAAAAACCTTAGTTACATCAAATATCTCTCACGTCTTCTCGATCATGTAAAACATAAAAAGCCGGAATTGCTACATGTGAAATTGATAGACCGTCTCGACAACACAATGGATACGCATATCCATCGTCCAGGTGTTACCAAGTACAATTTTTACCGTACGATTTTTGATATTCTTTTTGTGCCCAGCTTTAAACGTGTGGAAATCAATGAGTATCATTTTCTACCGGGACCAGAAGAGGGTGGACGATTACTTTCGCAGCTATTCAAGAATGTTACTTTCATGACGATGATTCGCAAGGCTGGGTTAGAAAATCTCGACAGTGCTACAACGGCATTTTTTCAGTCGTTGGCAGTTGCGAGCATCAGGGAGGCACAATGGATTGCCATTGAACTGTTTGCCATGGAATCTGAGAGATTCGAGGAGTTACGTGATCTGATGAACCAAATTCGCGAATACTGTATTGGTGGAGGAATCAGCAAAGTTGAAGCGAAAGAGGAAGGTGAGTTTATTGATGGCACCATGATTGAACATTTTGCGGTATCCAGCAGTGAGGAACGTACCAGTCGTCTCACAGAACTTTATAACGACAAACGTCTTCTGACCAGTGTCATAATCGCATTTATCGCTACCTTTTCAAGTTTTCTTAACGATGAAAATTTTACTGTCGATGGTATCGAGAGCATATCAGATGATTTTAGAAACTAGGCTGTAAGAGAGAAGGTAAGTGCAAAGTAAAGCAGGAAAAATTATCATCGGAAAATGAAGATCGCTGAGGTGAAAAATCGATAAAAGGATTGCTCACTAAACGAAATATTCTATCGCATTTTCACGGCAGATTTTGTATTTTATCTCCAATAGAATTTTTTCACAAAGATTACCCTCTACACTTGGATCAGGGCATAACTTCTTGTTAATACTTAGCTATTCCCTGTTTCGCTAAAGAAGGAGTAGGTTATGAGTGAAGCAAGCAAACCCTTATCTCTCGAAAAAGCAATCAAGACTGCACTAGAATTTGAGACTAAGGTCCGTGACGTTTACAATGATGCATACGAAAACGCCCGGGATGAAACTGGCAAACGAGTATTCCGTGTCCTGGCAAGAGAAGAACAGGGGCATTTGGACTATTTGAACAGCCGTCTTCAGGAATGGCAGAAAACAGGTCATATCGTCCCGACAAAACTGGAATCTATTCTACCGCCACGTGAGAAAATCGAAGACAAAGTAGGCACCCTTGAACGTCAGATGGCGGTCGAGGATCGTGGTTACGAGCTGGAAATGCTGGAAAAGGCATTGAAGGTTGAAAAAGAGACCAGTGGTTTTTATAAATCAGTGGTTGATACCATGACCGATGAAGGACAGGAGATGTTTGCTCAGTTCCTCGAAATCGAAGAAGCCCATGTGGCGATTGTACAGGCAGAAATTGACGCTGTCAGTGGGAATGGATTCTATTTCGGAATCTCAGAATTCGACATGGAAGCGTAATTGTTCAATGAGCTGTTTCGCATATTCATAGATTTGAAGGAATATTGACAGCCCCAATGTGGAACCAATACGTTGAGGTAGTTGTATCCCCTGAAATAAAGGGAGCGAATACACCGAGTGTAAAAGAGACTAAACCAGCAAGCTGGAGATTAGAAAATGGGAACCAATGAAAATCGTATCCTCGACGGACTGAAAAAAGCGATTGAAGCTGAAGGGGATGGCTATAATTTTTATAGTATGGCTGCCATGAACACGAATGACGAAAAGGGGCGAGAGGTATTTCAGATGCTGGCACGTGAGGAACTGGATCATGTCCGCTTCCTGAAGAACCAGTACAACGCGATCCTGCGAACCGGCATCCCCGATGAGAAGATCAAACTTCCCAAACGTGGCACATTAATGGGTCCCAGCCCTATTTTTTCTGATAATTTACGTGCACGTATCAAGGATGCTCACATGGAAATGAGTGCACTCTCGATTGGTATTCAACTGGAATTGAACGCTATCAAATTCTACAAGCAGGAAGCGGATGCTGCTGATAACGAGAGTGTAACCCAGTTTTATAATGAACTTGTCGAATGGGAACAGGGACATTACCAGGCACTGCTGACTCAACAGGAATCATTGAAAAATGACTACTGGTCAGCAGGAGGATTTTCTCCTTTTTAACCGCAAGAATATCAATTTCTTGCGCAAAATATTGTGAATTGAATCGCAAAATAAACTTGTGAAGTTGCATGTTAGAATTCGCTGAAGATTTTATTATTCTACTTGGGGGTGCAACTATCAAAAATTAAAATATGACTTAGTACCTTAATAATTGCAGGTTGTTTATATGGATGTGGTACTGTTGTCTCGCTGGCAGTTCGCGCTCACTATCGGATTTCATTACATCTTTCCGGCATTGACGATTGGACTCGCCTGGTTGCTGGTCATCCTTGAATGGTTTGGCTGGCGACGTAATGATGATGAATATGTCCGCGGAGCAAAATTTTTTGCTAAACTCTTCGCTGTAAGCTTTGCGGTTGGTGTAGCATCGGGTATTGTGATGGAATTCCAGTTTGGTACAAACTGGGCTGAATACTCTAAGTTTGTCGGTGATATATTTGGTGCCCCGTTGGCAGCGGAAGGAGTATTTGCATTTTTCCTCGAATCCAGTTTCCTCGGACTATATCTGTTTGGTCGAAACAGAGTATCCAAGGGAGTCCACTGGTTTTCCTCATTGATGGTGGCTTTTGGTGCAACACTTTCAGCTTTCTGGATCATTGTTGCCAACTCCTGGCAGCAAACCCCAGCAGGGTATGTGATCCGAAATGGACGTGCTGAATTAACCGACTTCTGGGCTGCAGTTTTCAACGATTCCACCCTAATTCGTTACTTTCATACTGTCGACTCCTGCCTTATCGCTGGATCATTTTTCATGATCGCGGTTTCAGCATATCTACTGCTTCGCAATAAGCATGTTGGTGTAGCGTCTAAGACGATGAAAGTCTCTGTGATCGTAGGGTTTATTTCCTCAGTTCTGGCAGTTGTTCCCACTGGACATGCACACGCCCAACAGGTTGCACGAACTCAACCCGCAAAATTTGCTGCTATTGAGGGGCTGTACACAAGTCAGAGCAACGCACCTCTGGTTTTGTTCGCCTTGCCTGTCGATGATCCACCCGATCTGATTGCAACCCTGGAAATCCCAAGTATGTTGAGTTGGATGGCATTTGGTGATCCCGATGCTCACATTCAGGGAATTGATGAATTCCCAGAAGATGAAATACCGCCGCTATGGTTGACTTTCGTCTCCTTCCACAACATGGTTGTTCTGGGGATGTACTTCATCGGAATAACCGCACTGGCGCTTTTCCTCATGATACGCAAGCAACTGTTTGAAAACCGTCTCATCCTGAATGTGCTCATGTGGTCGGTTCCTCTGCCGATCTTTGCTGTGGAATTTGGCTGGGTAACCGCCGAGGTGGGACGTCAGCCCTGGATTGTTTACGGTCTCCTGAAGACTGCCGACGGACACTCGAAAAATGTTCAGGCAGGGGATGTTCTCTTCTCCATCATCCTCTTCAGCCTGATCTATCTGATCATGGGGATATTGTGGTTCTATCTCACCTATCACAAAGCGACCAAAGGTCCTGAACCCGCAGGAGAGGAGGTGAAGGTCTGATGGATTTGAATTTTATCTGGTTTCTGTTACTGGGCTTCCTTTTCATTGGATATGCCATTCTTGATGGGTTTGATTTTGGGGTTGGGATCGTACATCTTTTCGTGAAAGGCGACCGTGAACGACGTTTGCTGATGAATGCGATTGGTCCGGTCTGGGATGGCAATGAGGTATGGCTGATTACTGCCGGTGGTGCGATGTTTGCCGCTTTTCCGATACTCTATGCCACCTTTGCCAGTGCAATGTACCATGCGGTTATGCTGCTGCTACTCGCTCTAATCTGCCGCGCCGTTTCCATGGAATTTCGCAGTAAAATTCCGGGGAAAGTATGGCGTAAAAGTTTTGACCTCATGTTCGAAATAGGTAGTCTGCTGGCTGCACTTTTATTCGGTGTGGCATTTGGAAATATCCTGCATGGGATGCCGATCAATGAAGCGGGTGAATATACCGGTAATTTCTTCACTCTATTAAATCCATACTCCGTTGTGATTGGCTTGCTGACAGTTATCTTATTCGTTATGCATGGCGCACTTTACCTGACGATGAAAGTGGATGGTAGGTTGCAGGAACAGATGGTGAAGATCGCTTCTGGATCATGGATCGCGGTAGTAGTGATGTATATCATCGCGACATTTTTCAGCTTTTTCGATGCCGGATATCTTTTTGAGGGAGTTCTTGATTTCTGGCTGTTCTATGTCATCTTCATAATATTGCTGGCAGCGATCATGTTTGTGCCGATTATGTTGAATGCGAAACGTTTTTTCTATGCGTTTCTGTCGTCCTCAACAGTTATCGCATCCATGCTTGGACTGGCAGGAATCAGCCTGTTCCCCAGAGTGATGCCTTCCAACCTCAATCTGGACTACAGTCTGACGATTAATAACGCGTCATCATCACAGTTGACCCTCTGGGTAATGTTTATCATCACCCTGCTCGGGATGCCACTGGTGATCGGTTATACTATCTTCATTTATCGCACATTTAAAGGAAGGGTGGAATTGGACGATAGCAGTTACTGAGAAGATTGCTGAAGTCTTGAAACATCCATTATATTACCGTGAAAACAAACAAAATTTCATATATGTAATCTGGAGATCACGATCATGATGTATAATCTTGATGAGGTATTTGAAATCGCTGAACAGATTGAACGGAACGGCGCGAAGTTTTATCGTGTCACATCAGCTCGTTTTGGAGAATCTGAAGCTGGAGCTCTGCTCAAACAACTGGCAGAATGGGAAGATGAGCATGAGCTGGTCTTTGCGCGATTACGTGATAAATTTGTGAACGAAGGCGGGGGAATCGAGTATGACCCCGATGGTGAAGCTGCATCTTATCTACGTTCCATTGCAGGCGGACATGTTTTCAGCGTCGCCGAAGACACCTCCGCTACACTTACCGGAAATGAAACCCTTAAGGAAGTGTTCAAGATTGCATTGGGACGTGAACGTGACTCAATTGCCTACTTCGTTGGGGTGAAAGAGCTTGTGCCCGAAGGTGATGGACGTGAGCATGTTGATAAGATCATCAAGGAAGAGATGGGGCATATCAAATTGCTGAATGAACGTATGTCTGAGATGAACTTGAAATAGGCAACTATTGTGAAATACCCTTTTCGTGCTATTAAAGTTACCGACACAGTCTACTGGGTTGGTGCAATTGATTGGACTCTCGCTGAGTTTCATGGGTATGCCACCCCACGTGGTACGACCTACAATGCTTTCCTGATTCTGGGCGATGAGCCTGTACTTATCGATGTGGTTAAGGCGCATTTTAAGGATGAATTGCTCAGCCGAATTGCATCCGTAATTGATCCCGGTGAGATTCAGCATATCATTTCTAACCACTCTGAAATGGATCATACTGGCTGTTTGCTCGATGTCATCGAGCGAATCAATCCGAAGACAGTCTATGCCTCGAAAAAGGGAGTGGATGCAATTCACAAACATTTCGGCGAATCTGTTCAAGTAGAAATTGCTGAAAACAGTTCGACTATTGAGCTGGGCAATCGTTCGTTCACCTTTGAAGAGACACGAATGGTTCACTGGCCGGACAGTATGTTCACCCTGTACAATGACGAAAGCATATTGTTCTCGAATGATGCGTTTGGCATGCATCTCGCCAGCAGTGAACGGTTCGATGATGAGGTGGATGAAGGTATCCTGCGTGAGGAAGCTGCAAAATATTTTGCAAACATACTCATGCCTTTCGCACCTGCTGTTGCAAAGACAGTGGGGATATTTGACAAATATGGTATCCCGAAAATGATAGCACCCGATCACGGTCCAGTTTGGCGAACCAATCTGAATCGTATCATTTCCTGGTATCTCGAATGGGCGCATCGAAGGACAAAAAATAAAGCGTTGATTGTGTATGATACCATGTGGGGAAGCACCGCAAAAATGACTCGTGCTATTGAAGAGGGGTTGATGAGTGAGGGTGTTTCAGTTAAAGTGATGCCACTCAGCAAATCCAATCGAGCTGAAATCGCCCTTGAAGTATTAGATAGTGCAGCTTTACTGGTGGGATCGCCAAACCTGAACAGCAACCTCTTCCCGACTGTTGCAGACACCATGGCATATTTGCAGGGATTGGCACCAAAAGGATTGATTGGAGCTGCATTTGGCTCATACGGTTGGAGTACTGGTGGTGCGATAAAGAAGCTGGAAACAATCTTGGGTGACATGAAAGTCGAGATAGTTGCCAGCCTGGCAAAGCAATATGTCCCGGACGAATCAGGATTGGATGAATGTTTCCAGATTGGGGCGACAGTGGGAAAGCGTATCAAAATGATGAAATTGGGGAAAGAAAAATGAATTCCGATGAAGCACTTCAAATGTTGAAAGATGGAAATAAGCGATTTGCCTCAGATCAGTTAATTCCTGATCGTAAATTCAAAGAACGACGTGAACAGACTGCACGTGAGGGTCAAAAACCCTTTGCCGCGATACTGGCATGTGCTGATTCTCGTGTCCCTGTTGAACTTGTCTTTGATCAGGGGCTAGGTGATATTTTCGTCTCTGCTGTAGCCGGCAATATCTGTGCTGAAACTGTAGCTGCGACCTTTGAATTAGGAGTACGTGAATTTGGTATTCCCCTTATCGTAGTCCTCGGACATTCAAATTGCGGAGCGGTCTCTCTGGCAGTGAAAGAGGATAAAATTGAAGATTCGCTGATGCCATTGGTCAAACGAATCCGTCCCGCGGTCATGGCGGCACGTATGGCTGGAATGGAACGTAGTGATCCTGACTTCATAAATTCCGTTGCCAAAATCAACGTAAAAGAAGCTATTGACGACCTCTTTGACCAAAGCCCCTACCTTAAAGAAATGGCTCAAAATGGCGATGTTGCTATCGTTCCAGCGTTCTATGATATTTTGAGTGGGGAAGTTGAGTGGATTGAGTGATTTCAGGAAGGTACAGTCCTTGAACAAGGATGCACCGGTTGAACTACAATGGATGAGTTAACACTTACTGCAAATAGTATAGTCTTGATATTTTGATCACCTCTACCAACTGATCAAGGTATATGATCCACCTGAATGCCAGCAGTGTAATTGTTTTCCCGTGACTTGCGCCACGCGCTATGCACATACTGTCCCAACCGAGGCTTTTCAGTATTCACGCCGGGCATTATGAGTAAGAACTATTAAAAATTTTAAAATTTTTTGCGAACTAATAAACTACATTTGGCGATTGCGTAATGGGAATTGTAATCTGACACAGATGAAGAGAACAGGAGTGCTAGAGATCAGTAGTATCAAGAATAAGAATTAAATTAGATAGTGGACAAGGTCGAGACAATACAAACGAAGGTAGTTTAGCTGGTTAATTGGTCAACTAATCTAATTGATAAAATGTAGCTTGATTTTCAATTCTGCCATAAATGCCTCGAGGACTGTGAACAGTAGGTATTCTGATCTGCTCCAGCTGATACACACCTTAAGTGACCTATATCATTTCTTCTTCTTCCCTGAATTTCCATTTTCAGATTTCATATCACGAACTGTTTTGTGTACCATGTTGACAAAACCAGCGTAGGGCCCCTGGTTGGCGGCTTGTTCACCGATGAGTTTCATCAGTGCTGTGCAGTGGCGTACAGTAGTGTCGCTGACTAGATGTTCTACACGGCAGGCATCTTCTTCTGCGACATCCTCAGGTACCCCAAGCACATTGTGGAATAGCTCGAGGAAGAGACGGTGACGGTAGTAGATATGGCTGGCAGCTTCACGTCCACGTTCGGTGAGTTCGACATCACCATATTTCTGATGGAGGACAAGACCACGGTCTTTGAGTACAGACAGGGCTTCTGTGACAGAAGGTTTTGATACCCCCATCTTCTCAGCGATATTTTTAACCTTGGCAGTGCTGCCTTCGAGATCCTGAAGATAAATGGTCTCGAGGTAGTCTTCCATGTTCGGGCTGAGGTCCGCAATTCTTGTATTCGGGGGTCGCATATTTTTACCTCCTACACCTTCATCGGCGCTGTCAAATCGAAAACTCATTTAAATTCACCCCCAAATGACTGATATCCTTACACTAAACTTAAGTGTTCCTAACCGATAGGACAACCTAACCTTCTGTGAAAATGTAGGGATTCAGGGTATTTATGTCAAGATACCATCAAGGTTCCCTGTCACGAGGTACATTGCATGGAATAGGATAATCACCAAACTGGAAAATGAGATTTTGAGAACATCAGTTAGGAGGAGGCTAAATTTATCATTCTCTAAATACTCTGTTTTTTCAATTTACTGAGATATTTATCTTAGGTAGACTTCAGTTTTTTGGTTTTGACTGTCTTGCACGATTGCTCTGGTTTTGGTATACTTTCAGAGTTTTCCACTTGTATCAGCGAGTTGCAGCCGGATTTTTACTTCAAAGGATATTCACATGAATGCTACTTTTCAGACGCACGCGTTCCTCAGAAATCGGTTATTCCATATAATTTCAATTTCACTCTTCTTAATAAGTATAAGTTACGCGGGAACAATCACTGGCGGATTAGCCAGGTATCCCGATCTTTATGGAGACCAGATTGTCTTCACATCTTCCGGCGACCTGTATCTCGGTTCAGTGAAAGGTGGGACTGCAACACGTTTAACCGCGCATGAAGGGCAGGAACGGTTCGCATTCTTCAGTCCTGATGGAAAATGGATTGCATTCAGTGGTCACTATTACGGAAACGAAGATGTATTCTTGATTCCGGCAAATGGTGGAGAACCGCGTCAGCTTACCTACCATCCTTCTCAAGATGATTTGGTTGGATGGGATAATGATAATCGAGTCGTTTTTCGCAGTAGAAGAGAAGCCCCCCGTCATGCGTGGGAACTATACACAGTGGATATGGATGGCGGTTTCCCGGTGAAAATGCCGTTTGAACGCGGTGGATTCATAACCTTTGAACCGAATGGCAAACGAGTAGCACTTACCAATACTTTTCTGGCGTTTCATACCTGGAAACGGTATCAGGGTGGCTATGCGGAGAAAATCTGGGTGGGTGATCCTGCAAAACCATCGTTTAAAATATGTTCATCTTATGATGGCAATGAATCCTTTCCCATGTGGGCGAATGACGGCAGAATATATTTTGTCAGCGATAGCCTCGGCGATGGAAACATCTGGTCGATGAAGCCGGATGGCAGCGATGCAAAGTCGATGACCAGTCTAACTGAATTTGATGTCCGTTTTCCAAACCTGGCAAACGACAACCGAATCATCTTCCAGCATGGTTCTGATCTGAAAATTTACAACGTCCAAACAGGAACTATAACCGCTCCAGATATCTATATCCCCACAGACCGTTATGTTGCAATGACAAAATTTGTTGATCCATCAGAGTATGTCACGCACTGGTCGGTTTCAAACGATGGTAAACGATTGGTGGTGACCGCGCGTGGAGAGATTTTCACATTGCCGGTCAAACAAGGTGGTCTGATCCGTCAGTGGACTTTCAGCAGTGGAAGCCGTGAGAAATACGGTGTCTTTTTCCCTGAATCGGTTTTCGGGATTGCTGCTATTTCTGATGAAACTGGTGAAAACTCACTGGTTCGAATAGTCAACCCCGGCGAGACTCCATTGTCTGTAGAAAAAGCCAGCCCGGCTGGTTGGAAGTACCGTCCTGCGATATCGCCTGATGGTAAATGGATCGTTTATGGTGATTTAGAGCAGGAACTCAGGCTCGTAAATGTTGAAAGTGGAAAAGGGAAGGTGATCGCAACTGGAGAATGGGAATTTAACGATTATGTCTGGTCTCCGGACAGTCGTTACCTGGCGTACGCTAGCACTCTGCAAAGCGGAATCATCAGTCTTTGGATTTATGACGTTGAAAAGGGGAAAAATCACAAGATAAGCGATGATCGTTTCTCAACAGCGAATCCAGCCTGGGATCCCAATGGAAAGTATCTCTACTGTACTACGGATCGAAACTTTAACGGCTACCAGGACTACAACCGCGGTCTTTTCCTCTTTGATCACGAGAGTACACTGGCACTCTATCGTCTGACAGAGGATACTCCCAGCCCATTCCTTGCTTATGGCGATGCGCCCGATGCCGGAGCGGTTCCTCAGGCATCATGGCTAGAACAGTCTGATAAAGAAGAGAAAAAGGAAAAAGATGAGAAAGATGAGGATGAGAAGTCAGTTCAACCCATCCTGATTGATTTCAAGGGATTAGGTGATCGTATGGTGCCACTCCCTGAAAAACCGGGGAATTATTATGGACTGGGAGCTGTTGAAAACAAACTGTATTTTCTCGCCTGGGAGATTTCCGGCATCCGTTCCGGTCATGATCGCAAGGACTATTCAGGACCCTACCTGAGAATGTTCGATCTGGCAAAACGTGAGAGTAGTGATATTGCATCCAAAGTGGGTGGTTATGAAATTTCCGCTGATAACAGCACATTGATCGTACACAGTGGAGGGAGCTGGTATTATGGTGACGCAGGTGCGAATTCATTTGCGATGGATGGTGATCATACAGTCTCGACCAGCGGTTGGAAACTTGAGGTGACACCGAGTGAGGAGTGGCATCAGATTGTGAAGGAAGCATGGCGGCATCAACGAGATTTCTTCTATAGCGAAAATATGCATGGTCAGGACTGGAAGATGGTCTTGGAACGTTATGGCAGCATGATCGATCTGGCAACAACTCGTGATGATGTACGTGATATTATCAGTCTGATATTCAGAGAACTCCGTGCCGGACATGCTTATATCGGTCCCGGTGATGAACCTGATCCAGAATCAGCACCTATCGGTTTCCTCGGTGTAAGGATGTACCCGGATGTGAAGAGCGGTTATTATATCATTGATGAAGTTCTTGCCCCTGAACCCGGGACAGAAAATGCAAGCTCACCGCTGTATCATTCCGATCCCAACACAGGCAGAGGCACTTACATCCTCGCAATTGATGGACGACCGGTCAGAGCGAATGAAAATATCTATCGATTGCTGCAGGATAAAGCAGGCAAGGAAGTAGCACTTCTGCTCAATGAATCACCCAAAAAAGAAGGCGCACGGGAAGTCTTTATCAAGACCATTCGCAATGAAAACTACATGCGCTATCTGCAATGGGTGAAGGAGAATCGTGAATATGTTGCCAGCAAATCTGATGGTAAAATCGGATATATCCAGTTGCCGGACATGGGCGGTGAAGGGTTGAGCCAATGGGGGCGAGATTATTACGGTCAGCGCAATAAAAAAGCGTTGATTATTGATGACCGTTTTAATGGCGGCGGAAATGTTTCAGAGTATATGCTGAAAGAACTGAAAGCAGAAGTCTGGGCAATACAGGGTTCTCGACGTGGTGTGCTGGAAACCAAACCCCATGGCGGTTATTATGGTCATATCGCAGTACTCTGCAATGGCGAAACCATGTCGGACGGTGAGAGCTTCGCTGAGGCAACCAAACGTCTCGAACTTGGAAAATTGATTGGTGAACAGACCTGGGGTGGCTGGTTGTGGATACGGATGGATAAACCACTGGTCGATAACGCTTATATCTCTGAACCGGAGTTTGGAGGGTGGGGAATTGACGGTGAATGGATGATCGAAGGACGCGGTGTTTTACCGGAGATGGAAGTTGTGAATGATCCTGCCAGCGAAATCAAGGGCGAGGATCCGCAACTTGACGCAGCTATCGAACATTTACTTCAAGAGATCAAGAACAATCCCAAAGAACTTCCGGGAAGACCGGAGGGTGTTGAGAAACATTAGAGGAGTAGTTGGCAGGTGGTTTTGAGCATGCTAAAGATTTGCTTGTTCAAAACCACTGGTCAATCGACTTTCTCGGATTTTATGATGCACTTGAATCATCATCCAGGTAATCAGGATACAGCTTCTTCATGCAATCAGGACACACACCATGACTAAACTGTGCTTCAGTGTGTTCGTTTATGTAAACTTCCAGCATTTCCCAAAAACCTTTGTCATTGCGGATTTTTTTACAGCTTGAACATATTGGTACGATACCACGAAGGGTTTTTACCTGCTCAATTGCCTTATGCAGTTCTGCTTCCAATCGTTTAGCTTCACTAATATCCGTTACCGTCACTCTGCAAACCGGTTCTTCTGTTTCGGTTTTAGCAAGATTCGCATCCATTTTGGCCCAGAACTGAGTACCATCGAAACAAAGCAGTCTTAGCTCACACTCCTGAGGTGACTGCATCTCAAACAATTTTTTTCTATGATTGTAGAAAGTATCCTGATCATCGGGAAATATGAACCGAGTAAAAGTCTGGTTAATCAATTCCCCACGTAGAAGACCCAGTTGAGTTGCAAACGTAAGATTTGCTTCGATAATCAAACCTTTTTCACTGAGCTGTAAATAACCCACAGGGGCAAGATCGTAGAGGCTAAAATACATGGCTTGAGATTTTTCCAGCTCATCCTGTATTCGAATCAATTCCTCGTTCTGCATCTCCAGCTCAATCTGGTGAACGCGAAGTTCGTGTAAAACTTGTTTGACTGCTTCGGGTGATAAATCCGTATGTTCTTCATCTAACCGAGTGAGCTTCTCTTCTGCCTTTTTGCGCAGCTCATCGATTTTGTTCTGTTTGATTTCTTTATTTTTCATAATCAGTATCCGATCTCTGAAAAATTCGTTCTGTTGTCGCAATTGCGTAAATTGCACCAGAATCGTTGATAAGTCCTGTCTTTGTCAGCCAGATATCTACAATTTGCTCATCTTTCCTAATCCGTTTGGCACGATATGGTTGCTGATCAATTGATTTGCCAAGTTGCATAATCTTCTCCAGGGCTTTCTTCCTCTCCGCAACTGGAATCAGATCATGGATATTCATGGTTAGTGCCTCCGCCTCACTCCAACCATATATCCGTTCTGCAGCAGGGTTCCATTCCATAATCTTTCCGTCTAAATTGATTACTATGATCGCGTCATAAGCATCACGCACAACCGTTGCCAGGCGATTGACCGATTCAAAAGTGCTCATCACCTCTTGTGCAAGCTTCGTCTCGGTAATCTCAGTGAAGGTGACGACGGCACCTTCAATTACATTTTCTATTGTGCGATACGGTCTGATACGCATTAGAAACCAGAGGTCATCGTTGGTGAGTATTTCAACTTCGATAGGGATGAGGGTGTTCAACACTTCTTGCAAATTCTCGGAAAAACTGTTATAGCCTTTGATATTGAGGGTTATATTGGTTATTGGACGCCCTATATCAGTCTGAATCAAGCTGATTATCTGTGTGACTGTTGGCGTGAACCGAAGAACGCGTAGCTGGTGGTCAACAAAGATAGTGCCAATTTCTGTACCTGCAAGCAGGTTGTTCATGTCGTTATTAATTCGTGAGAGCACGTTGACCTTGTCCTGCAGCTCAGCGTTGACGGTTGCCAGCTCTTCATTAACCGATTGTAACTCCTCCTTAGATGTTTCCAACTCCTCATTAGTAGATTGAAGTTCCTCATTAACCGATTGTAATTCCTCATTTGACGATTTCAACTCTTCATTGGAGGTTTCCAATTCTTCGACAGTAGTCTGCAAATACTCATCTTTAGCCTGCAATTCTTGTTTCAATATCTTGAAGCGTTCATCATCGCTGTCAAATGCGGTAGAATTAGTATTATGTAAATGTTGATCAGTTGATTGAGCATGCTCGATGATAATCAGGCACATTGAAGATGAATGTAATTCATCATCGGCTTTAATCGGGCGAATGATCAGGTTGACCGTAGTATATTCACCGTTGGTTTTGACCTTTAATCCTGCTTCTCGAACGATTTCTCCGCTTTTTATAACCTTTCTTAAATTGGTTGCCACTTTTCTGCGGAGACCCTCACGTGCCATTTTCAGCACGTTCATTCCCGCTTCACCTGGTGCAGGTTCGAGATAGGTGCCAGTGCGACCATGAAGATATAGTATGTCGCCAGCTTCTGTCACTAACAAAGCAGAGGCTGGGTAATGCTGCAATAAAGCCTTTTCTACTGTTTCACGCAGTCTTACAGGGATGGAAATTTGCATTTTCGTTGAAGGTGTATGATCGGCGTCAATTTTGGTCAAATGAGGTGGAAATTTTCCGATGACAGGATGATGAATCCTGTGAATGTCTTCTTTACATTCATAAATTTTAGCACTACGGTCAAGTGGAGAAAAAAGATCAGTATACTCACCCACCGTTTCAGATGATCCCAGAAAAAGCTTGCCACCTGGATTGAGTGCATAATGGAAGAGAGGGATAAGCCTTTTCTGTAATTCCCCATCCATGTAAATCAGCAGATTTCGACAACTGATCAGGTCGATCCTGGAGAATGGAGGGTCTTTAATAACGTCCTGTTCAGAGAAAATTAAAATGTCTCGCAATTTTTTTTGAATTCGATACCCTCCACCTGAAGGGTCCTTCACAAAAAAACGCTGTAATCGTTCTGTCGAGATGTCGGAAGCGATACTTGCGGGAAATTTCCCGGTGCGAGCCTGATCAATGGCTTTGCCGTCGATGTCCGTAGCGAAAACCTGTAATAGATATGTTTTCTTGAGCTCATCAATATGCTCTTGCAAAAGCATCGCGATAGAATACGCTTCCTCACCAGTTGAGCAACCTGGTGTCCACACGCGTATGTACGAACCAAGTGGTTTACTGGCAAACAACTGTGGGATAACCTTTTTCTCAAGAACTGTGAAGGCATCAGTATCACGGAAGAAACTGGTTACTCCAATTAACAGGTCATTAAAAAGTGCCTCAACTTCTACTGGGTTGTGTTGCAGGAAGCTGACATACTCTTTCAAAAGTTTGATCTGCTGAACCGCCATGCGTCTTTCGATACGGCGATTGATCGTACTCGGTTTGTACTGTGAGAAATCGTGTCCAGTTTGCGCGCGCACTAAAATGAAGACCTTCTTCAGCGCATCTTCTTCTTTCAACACGGGTTTTGCTGCACGTCTAAGGCTCCCTAAAGCATGTGCAACATAACTCATTAGTTGGGTAGACATTTCGGCGGGGGGCAACACATAATCGACCAAACCAGTTTCGATAGCACTGCGGGGCATACCGTCGAATTCGGTCGATTCGGGGAATTGCGCCATTGCCATTCCACCTTCACCTTTAATTGCTCTGACGCCAAGAGTTCCGTCGCTGCCGGTGCCAGACAGGACGATGCAGATAGCTCGCTCGCGTTGGTCTTGTGCTAACGATCTGAAGAAAAAATCAATCGGCATACGCATTCCGCGCGGAGCTGTCTGATCCAGGAGATGAAGCTTCCCATCCAAAAAAGCCATATCACGATTTGGAGGGATGATATAGGCACAATTGGGTTTAACCTCGACGCCATCTACAACCTCAGAAACTTGCATGCGCGTGTATCGGGTAACAAGTTCAGTGAGGATGCTCTTGTGATCAGGAGCCAGATGTTGCACCAGTACAAATGCCATGTCCGGATCTACATCTGTCGGCATCGCGGAGAAAAATGCCTCAAATGCAGCCAAACCACCAGCAGAAGCCCCGATCCCCACAATAGGGAAATTTTTCTTGGATTTTTCAACTGCTGATTGCCCTTTAGAACCCGAAGATTTCTCCACCTGGCCAGAGCTGTTTTTTTTGTCTGAGTTCTTGCTTTTCAAAATTTATCCAATTCTAGAAAACCTTCAATCTATAATCTCTAATGCTTCGATGTTTTGTGTGTGCTGTTGTCCCTTTTCGTCCTATTGTGAATTCGATATGCCTGCTTTCGATATACTGTATATCCTAAAGAATCAATAGATTACGAATAGATAGAGTGAGAGCTTCAGAGTCTGTCACAGAACACTGTTTACGCCCGTGTCATTCCAGCAGGGTTTTAGCTGGAATCCAGGAAGAAATTGATATTATTGATTATTGAATTTCAATACCTGCAATATTCCAGAATTATCTGAATATTTTGTTCTCTGACAGGCTGTAAAGCAAAACTTAACTCAAATACTGGTTCTTTTTTGTGGACAACTTGCACAAAATCATTGTGGCTTCGACATAAACTATCCATTCCCCAACATAATACCAAAATGCATCTTTAACCATAGTTGATTAGCATTATTTTATTCTTTTTCACGAACCAGGCAATTTGAGAAATAAATTGCGGAAGGAGGAGTAAGTATGGGGATGGATTTTACGTTCGGATGCAGTAGTATTTAAGGATGAATTATAGGGTATTTCGCTATTGCGAGTGGGTAGCTCCCCGGGTTACGCTTCGCTGCACCACAGGGTTACGCAAATTTTACCACGCTGTGGTGAACTGCTGGATAGATGGTCCGATGCTTTGCGTCGGGTCTAAGAGACATTTTCTATATTATGGTTGAATGCTGGGTAAATCAGGGTGGCACGGGGATTGAAACCTGTCGAAAGCAACAATCAGGCAGGATTGAGACGTTTTCGTTGACGTCGCTCACGTACCAATTGACTCACCGCGAAAGCAATGCCGAGCAGGAGTACTCCGATTCCAATGACGAGAAACGTTGAACGTACTCCGACAGTCTGCACCAATGGTTGTGAGAGTAACGGGCTGCAGAATTGACCTAAAAATACTGCCGTAGTCAAACCACCGACCAGCCGTCCTCGTGCCCAGGAGGGAGAGCTTTGCAGCAGCCAGACATTACTGGTGGGCATGATCAGACCTAGCCCGGAGCCGGCGAGAAAAAGTGATGCCATTGCCAGGGGAAATGTTGGCGCACGGCTGAATGCAAGGCTGCCCAAACCGAACGCACTGAAAGCGATTGCATACATTCCCAGCACCGGAACGTGACGTTTGATCCGTTGAAAATTAAGCGAGAGTATGGCAGCAGCGAGGATTAATCCACTTATCGCCAGTCCGACCTGGGTGCTGGTAGCTGAAAACTCGTTTTCAAGGTAAAATGGACCTTGTACCGGTACTGTGTAAGTTTGAATAAATCCACTGAAGATCACAGCGTAGATAAAAAATGCCTTTTTCTTGATTTCCAGGGGGATTTTACGTGTCTTCGCCAACGAACCACGTTCTGTTTTTGACAATCCGGCATCCTCATGGACAGGTTCGGAAATCGTAGCGAACACCAGGGGAATAATTGTAAATGCGATAGCGTAAATGAGAAACGGTGCGCGCCAGCTTATGGAAGCCAACCAACCTCCAAGTGCAACAAAAACAACCCCTCCGAATCCTATAAAGGCTGATTGAGTCCCGATAAAACGTCCACGTTCCTCGCCATCAAAGTAATCACCGATTAACGCAACCACCGGGGTCATCACACCCGCAACGCCAAGTCCCAGCAGAAAACGGCTGATCAAAACTGCATAGATGTTGTCAACCAGTCCTCCACCAGCACCAGCGATACCGTAGAGAATCATGCTACTCCATAGCAAACGTTTCCGTCCAAAACGGTCGGTTATCCATCCTGCGACAGGCGAAAAAAGCACAATTGCCAGGGCGGGAGTGGTGAGGATCAAACGTGTGAGAAGTTCAACATAGGGTTGTCCCGCAAAATGTGCCTGGATACGAGGAAGTGATGCTGCGACTGTCGCCCCGGACATGATGGTCAAGCTGGATGCCAGCAGGAGAGTGAGCTTGCAGTAAAACCGTGCGCGTTTGGATAACTCCGGACTCATTTATGTGATGCCTTCTTTCAGTGTAGATGCGGGAAGATAGAAAGCAATAAACTGTGAGTCGAGGGATTTGTTCCTGTTTCGTTCTCTGCATTGAAGTAGTACGAGTTTATTGAGAAAGTACGAGTAGCTCGAATCTAATGTACCTATTGATTGGCCCTGGTTTTATCCAGGGTTTAATAGAATGAATACGGGAATAATTAAACTTTGGACAAGTCCAAAGCCAGCTATCAAAACAAATGAGTTGATCCACTGGATGGCAAAGCAAAATTTAATCGATTCAATTCCACTTGTTCCGGTACGTGATTTGCAATATTTGTAAGTCTACCATTGCAGGTTTATCTTGATAGAACTGAACAATCTTCTAAAAGATGGGGGTTGTATGTGGCGTCCTGCCTGGTTGTCGTCGACAATATTATGTTTTCTCGCGATATCCTCTTCTCACGCTCAATGGATTTACCCGATCGGGAGTCTGTTAGATGAGGGGAGAACTGTGAATGATGTACGCAGCTAAGGGAATAGATTGCACAGATTTTTTGTCGTAAATAAGGATCAGGATTGCTCTCAGAGCTTTGTACTTAAATGCATTATTGGCTTTCTAGAAAATGAAGGCTGATCTGGGGATTACAATGAAAACGATAAAACTGTTCATTTTGCCGATTATTGCCACACTACTGCTACTTTCTTCATCAGTCTGTTCCCAGGAATGGATCAATCACGGTCCCTGGCATAGTTCTTTAACGGGACTCAAGTACAATCCACATGATACAACTGAAGTATGGGGGTTATCTGGTGAAGGTGGGTATTGGATAAGCAGTGATGGCGGTGAGCATTTCACATTCAACTCGCCACTAATACCGGGAATTGATGAAAGATCACCTTCTAATGTCTATTTTCATCCTGAAATGATGGATATGCGGTTTCTCCAGTTTGGCAGCTACCAAGTTGATTCACTCTACCGTAGCTCTGACGCTGGCGTTACCTGGCAGAGAATCGCTGTCCCCCTGGATACTGTGACCATATCATGTGTCCATTTCAGCAAAACACCGCCGTACAACATCTATATCGGAGAAAGTATATGGGACGCTGATCACGACGACGCTCTGGTTTATTCCAGTGAGGATAACGGCGACACCTGGCAAGTCTTTCACAGTATCGAGTCACGTGATCAGATTCAAACCATTCAAACCATCCCGAATAATCCTGATGTCTTTTTTATAAAGAGTGCGGGTTATGATCCGCTCCAACCTGAAACCCATGAACTGCAATATACCCTGAATGGTGGCGAAACCTGGATAGAATATCATGTTGATTACCAGGTGCATGGTGATGTTAATCTCAGTGACGATTTTTATGTTGATCCTGATGATCCGTTCCACTGGCTGTCTGAAAGCAATGTGTATTACGGTGTCTATCAAGGCATCCATCAGACATGGGATTCAGGCGAAAGCTGGGAGGAAATCTCGGGAGGTTCACCAGACATGGGTTATTCCCTAAGAAATTTCCAAGTCGATGAAGACTGGAATATCTATTATTGCGCTAATACGTGGTATTTCCAAAGCGAAGATCATGGACAGACCTGGACGTCTCCTACGGATGATATTGGTGGATGGCGGATAGATTTTGACTACATGAGGAGTTTTGCTTTAAGTCTGGATGTATCCTGCAATCCAATGAATCCCGATAATCGACTGTTTGCCAATCAAAGAGGATTGTTTCGAACCAATGATGGTGGTGAGTCGGTAGAGATGGTTGGAAGAGGGATAGGAGGTTCTTCTATAACAGATTTGTTAGCAACTGAAAATAGCCTTTTTGCTGCGAACAAATATGCCGGTTTATGGCGTTATGACGATGAGCTGGATGGGTGGAACCACTGTTTTGCACGTGATGTTACTTCCATCATTGCAAATCAGATTGATTCAGATATCATTTATACCTCCGGCAAAGAGATCTATCGTTATGATAGTACGGCAGACAACTACAACCATGTAGTCAGTTGGGTTTACATTGATGGGGCAGTTGATGCTGTTAATTCAGACATTATTTATACACACTTTTTTGGGCAAGGATTTGCCCGAAGTATGGATGGTGGGGAGACTTGGGACAACGAGCTTTCGATTGGCTGGGCATATTCAGTCGAATGTGATCCGGTAGTACCAGGTAAGCTATTTGTCTCAGACCGTCCCGGGCTTTATCTGAGCGAAGATTATGCGGAAACCTTTGAGCTGGTCAATGAGGATGCCCCTGTTTTTAGAAAAATCGTACTTCATCCTCAGGGTGCGTTCTACGGTCTGACGGAAAATGTGGATCCTGGCAGACCAGTCGAAAACCGGATATTCTTTTCAGAAAATGATGGAGTGACTCTGTCTGAAATCTCAACCAATATCCCCAACAATGAGATTGTAGATATTGCACTCCATCCCACCAACAAGTATTACCTTTTCGCAGCTACAACAGATGGCATCTATACCACCTGGGATCGTGGTGAAACCTGGACACTCTTTCAAGGCAACTGGACTTCACCTGTCACAGCAATCGCCTTCTCGCCCGATGGCACCGATATCCACATCGGCACACAAGCTGATGGTATCTGGTCGTTCTATGATTATTTCACTGATGTTGATGATCCCACAGACGTTAACCAACTTCCAACAGATTTTGAGGTTTCGGCAGTTTATCCGAATCCGTTCAATTCTACTTTCCGTGTCACTGTTGAACTTCCAAGATCATCACATCTTCAAATTGAACTTTTTAATATCAACGGACAGTTAGTCCGTTCGCTCGCCGAGAGAGAGTATTCCGCTGGTATACATACGCTCGAGGTAGGAGCATTAGGGATCGGTGCAGGTATCTATTTTCTGAACGTGAAAGCGATGCGAGAGGATGCGATTCAGAGGAAGATTGTATTGCTCAAGTGAACAAGAGTTACCGAATAGGTGCTGTTTAACTAAATACGACTATATTGCGCAGATTGATTTTTCTGGTTCTGCAAACGGAATTATTAAACTTGGGATAAATCCCAAGCCAAACGAATACTTACCGGAGTATGGCGCTCCAAAAGCACAACTCATAATGCTCCACAATAAAGCCCACCCGAATTTCTCCGAATGGGCTTGCCGTATTTTACTGCTAAATGGAAACTCTATTTTTCTGTGTTGCCGTTATATTCCATCTTCGCAAGCTGTTCGTAATGTTTCCAGCGGAAATCAACCTCTTCCTGTGCTTTACCCATCAGGAATTTGGCAGTTTCTGGATTAATTTTCTGCAGCATACGGAAACGTGTCTCGTTGTTTGCCCACTCAGCGACACTGATCTTCGGTGCACGCGAATCCAGGCTCATGGGATTCTTACCTTTGGCACGTAATGCTGGATTATAACGATACAATGGCCAGGTACCGCTGGTAACTGCCATCTTCTGGGCATCCATACCTTTCGACATATCAATACCGTGTGCAATGCAGGTGCTGTATGCGATGATCAGGGATGGACCGTCAAATGCTTCAGCTTCAAGGAACGCTCGAACCGTATGATTATCATTGGCACCCATGGCAATTTGAGCGACATAAACTGTGCCGTACGACATCGCCAGCAGACCGAGATCTTTACGTGGAACCAGTTTACCACCCGCAGCAAACTTCGCAACCGCGCCAAGCGGTGTGGCTTTTGAACACTGACCACCAGTGTTGGAATAGACACCAGTATCGAGAACCAGGAGGTTGATATTTTTGCCGGTGGCGAGGACATGGTCAAGGCCACCATAACCGATATCATAAGCCCAGCCATCCCCACCAAGTCCCCAGACACTCTTCTTCACCAGTGCACTTGAAACACTCAGCAGGTTCTTAGCATCGGCAGTAGTCATCGCTTTGAGTTTCTCTTCAAGTACATGTACACGATCACGTTGCTCGAATACACCAACTTCAGTGGTCTGATCAGCATTGATGATCTCCTCTACAAAGCTGTCCCCAAGTTCACCAGCCATTTTTTTGAGCAGTCCAATGGCGTAATCCATCTGTTTGTCGAAGGTCAGACGGAAGCCCAAACTAAACTCAGCAGCGTCTTCGAAGAGTGAATTGTTCCATGCAGGTCCGCGTCCCTCAGCATTTGTTGTCCACGGCGTCGTGGGAAGGTTACCGCCATAAATTGAAGAGCAACCTGTCGCGTTTCCAATCACTGCACGGTCACCGAACAACTGGCTGAGTAGTTTGACATAAGGGGTTTCGCCACAACCTGCACAGGCACCGGAGTACTCAAACAGGGGTTGCAGGAACTGTACGCCTTTGACTGTATTCTGCTTGACTGTAGTACGATCCACTTCCGGCAGATCGAGGAAGAATTTGTAATTTTCCCTCTCCTGCACACGTAATGGAAGCTGCGGTTGCATGTTGATCGCTTTGTGATTCGGGTCTTCTTTTGAAGTTACCGGGCAGTATTCAACACAAAGCTCACAACCAGTACAATCCTCAGGGGCAACCTGAAGCAGATATTTACTATCTGGGTACTCTTTTCCTTTATAGTCAAAACTCTTGAAGGATGCTGGAGCATCTTTCAAGGTACCCGGAGCAACGACTTTTGCACGGATACTGGCATGCGGGCAAACCAGAACACATTTTCCACACTGGATACAAATTTCTTCATCCCAGACAGGGATTTCCAGGGCGATATTCCGTTTTTCCCACTGAGTTGTGCCGGTGGCGAAAGTTCCATCAACTGGGAAAGCACTAACTGGCAACTCATCGCCTTCACCAGCGATAATGCGTCCAAGAACGTCCTTGACATAGTCAGGTGCTTCAGCAGGAACTGATGGCGGACGATCCCAATCACTACTAGCCTGAGCAGGAATTTCGACTCTGAAGAGGTTGGAAACTGATTCATCTACTGCTTTATAGTTCATCTGGACGATCATATCGCCTTTTTTGCCGTAAGTCTTTTTGATGGCATCTTTAATCGCGGCGATTGCTTCATCACTGGGTAATACTCCGCTGATCGCGAAGAAACAGGTCTGCATGATAGTATTGATACGGGCGCCCATTCCCGTGTCCTTGGCGACCTGATACGCATCAATGACATAAAACTTGATCTTCTTATCTATGATCTGCTGCTGCATCTTTTTCGGAAGTGTACCCCAGGCCTCATCCTTGCTTGCCAGAGTATTCAACAGGAAAACTGCGCCCGGTTTTGCTTTCTCGAGCATTTCATACTTCTCGAGGAAGGTTGTCTGGTGACAGGCTACAAAATCCGCTTCACTGATCAAGTAAGTTGAACGAATCGGTTTCTTGCCAAAACGAAGGTGACTGGTTGTGATCGCACCGGCTTTCTTTGAATCATAGACAAAGTAACCCTGTGCGTAATTATCAGTACCCTCACCGATAATCTTGATGGAGTTTTTGTTCGCTCCAACTGTACCATCAGAACCAAGACCGTAGAACATTCCACGGAAGGTGTCATCGGTTTCGGTTGAGAAACTTGCATCGTAGTCGATCGACTGGAAAGAAACGTCATCATTGATACCGACACTGAAACGATGTTTCGGTTTATCCTTCTTGAGTTCGTCGTAAACACCTTTGACCATTGCTGGTGTGAATTCCTTTGAACTCAAGCCGTACCTGCCGCTTACGAGACGTGGACGTTGCTCAAAGTGGGCGAAATCATCCATGTAGGCTTCTTCAATAGCATTCACACAGTCAAGGTACATGGGTTCACCGGAACCGCCGGGTTCTTTTGTGCGGTCGAGTACAGCGATCTTCTTCACACTCTTTGGCAATGCCTGAACAAAGTGCTTGATTGAGAAGGGACGATAGAGATGAACTTTGAGCATGCCGACTTTTTCGCCATGATTATTCAGATATTCAACCGTCTCATGAACCGCTTCCGCACCGCTACCCATGACGATAATCACTCTATCCGCATCGAGTGCGCCGACGTAATCGAAGAGGTGATACTGACGTCCAACCACGGCTGCAAATTTGTCCATCGCCTCCTGAACCAACTCAGGAACCTTCTCATAATATTTGTTGACTGTCTCACGTGCCTGGAAGAAAACATCAGGATTCTGTGATGAACCACGCAATACTGGACGATCTGGATTCATTCCACGCATCCTGTGCGCTTGAACCAGTTCATCATCAATCATGGCACTCATATCATCCAGTTCCAGCTCTTCAATCTTCTGTACTTCGTGCGAGGTTCGGAAGCCATCGAAGAAATGAATAAACGGTATTCTTGAAGCGAGAGTAGCTCGTTGCGCGATTAGAGCGTTATCCATCGTCTCTTGAACATTATTGGAGGCCAACATTGCCCAGCCAGTGGGACGGACAGCGTTAATATCGCTGTGATCACCGAAAATACTGAGGGCGTGTGTAGCTACAGTTCGAGCTGAAACATGAAAGACTGTGCTGGTCAATTCACCCGCCACTTTAAACATTGTTGGGATCATCAACAACAATCCCTGCGATGCAGTAAAAGTGGTTGTCAGGGAGCCGGACTGCAATGCGCCATGCACTGCTGCCGATGCGCCACCTTCACTCTGCATTTCCACAACCTGCGGAACTGTTCCCCAGATATTTTTCAATCCTTTCGCAGACCACTCGTCCGCCCATTCGCCCATATTCGAGGAGGGGGTAATGGGGTAAATGGCACACACCTCATTGACCTTGTGCGCGACAAAAGCGGCTGCTTCGTTCCCGTCAATGGTCACCTTTTTTCTAGCCACGATGTTCTCCCTAAGTCTGATATTGTATTTTCGTTCACGATCTACTTTTCCTACGGTTAGAATATCGCAAACGCACATGTTTCAAGCAATGGATGGCAATAGTTAGGAGTGGTTAACTTGTTGTCTGAATTAGAGTTAGGATACTTTGTCACAAGGGAGCATCCGTAATTTGTGGATAAAGGAGTAAACAATTGTATCTTTATGATTATTAACAGGTTGAAGGAGTTGTTGTTTATTTATCAGCTTATCCTTAGCCCATGAATTCGTGAAGAAAAACACAAAGTACTGCTAAATTGTCAGAATCGTTTGTCTCCCCTAAACACCACCTCGAGGTAGACAATAGAAAAGCAGTCTGATTTTCTTTGAAATATGTCGTCAGATATGAAGGTGGCTGAGGTTATTTTTCGTGGCTTTGGACTTGTCGCTTTCTTTTTTGGAGCGCCATACTCCTGTATGACATTTGCTTTTGGCTTGGGATTTATCCCAAGTTTAATAAATCCATCTGTATATTATATTAAAGTTTGGTCTTGAGGAATTCACCACAGCGTGGTGAGATTTGGGTAGCCCTGTGGTGCAGCGAAGCGGAACCCGGGGAGTAAATGCGCATCCCCCCCAACTTCCGTTCCGCAACATCCGAAGATGTTGCGGTCAGATGGGTGGCACGGGGATTGAAACTTATCTATAGCGAATTCACACTCAGCAAGGAACCTGTATATATGAAAAAGATCATTTTATTAATCAATCACCGTGAAACTCTATCTGAGTATTCCTTGAAACCCGGGGATGAGTAGTAGCTGTGTAGGTCTTGGTTATTCCGTTGATTCTGCAGTTCAATTCCACTCGTCAAGTCAATCTCTCTCTCATCCCCGGGCCACCCAAGCATCGAAGTATCCGCTCGAAAATATTTCCTGGATGCCAGCTAACACCATGCTGGCATGACGCGAAGTAGTGATGGCACACTCCAGTGTGGCATATCAGTTTGGCTTGGGATTTATCCCAAGTCTAATAAATCCATGAGAAAATAGTTGACCTTCGATAAACCATTAAAAGGTTTATCCGGAATTAGTAGACCCTGGATAAATCCAGGACCAATATCCTTTCACTTCAAATAAACTATCTTCATGTATTTTGACTGTTCCCTGGAGTTCGAGATACGTAAAAAATAAAGCCCGGCGGAAACCTTTGCAGGTAGATTCAGGCTTTGATCGTAGTTGCCTGCCTGACAGTGTCTTGAAATATCCTGAACAAGCTGTCCATTCAGGTTATAGATTCTAAAATCGTGAGTTCCTTCATGGTCAGTTGCAAAGGATACCCTGAATTCGCCATTTGTTGGATTGGGCGAAACTGAGGTAATCTTCAGTGTAGTTGGTATCGGAGGGAATTGATCCATCAGTGAGGTACTGTCACGTCCATCAACACGACCTTCTGGTAGGATGTGGAATATTTTTACCGGAAGGGTTAAATCACTATATATTTCAACAATCCCATGATATAAACCACCTTGACCGTCAGGTGATGACTTTATCACTGCACTTTGGATGGGTAGGCTTAAATATTTACTTCCCCAAACAGGATTACCCTTCTTATTCCATAATTGTACTAATTCATAGTTATTTGTATTGAGTCTCGTTTTGGTGCTAGAATAGTAGAATTCGTTCGATTCATACATGAATGAAGCTCTGCCTGTAATATTGAACTGCTCTCGGAATCTTAACGTGGTCAGGGTTGTATCAATCTCATTTCCCTGTAATCGAATCTTGTTGAAGGTGATAATACTATCACGGGGACATTGAACAAGATTGATCTCTTCGGTTTGCTGGTCAAAAATCGCGGATATGGAAGGTGCGCTGGGTGGTCTATAACCACGAAATTTTAATCCCGAAAAATCATATAAAAAACTTTGGTCAGTCTCTAATACTTGTACATTAAAACCAGTGCTATGGTGAAACACAAACAATCGTTTGCCATCTGCTAAATGAAACACCGAGGTATGATATGCTGCGCTTGGATAAAAAACCGCAAGACCATCCCAGGTATATTCACGGCCTCCATCAGGATGAAAATATTGATAACGAATATCTCTTTCCCCTTCAAAATCGTATTCATAGGTAATTCCTACACCACCATCAGGCCCCAGAAATAACTTCCTCGGTTTTGAGCTTAATCCACCATTATCACGTCGTACAACAGGATCTTGTTCAAATTTCTGACTGCCATCCGCATTGATCCCAGCGATATACCATCGATCTGATCGTCCCGTTTCATGATACAAAGCATACAACCCACCTGCACCATCTGAAATTGCATCTGGATTTCGAGGGTAATCACCTGGGAGTTGGTGTATCTCTCTGGCTGAAACGACCTTTGCGGTCGGACCATAGATCAGTTCACCCTCCAGCGAAATCCGCTGTACATAGATATTCCACCAGGTGGAGTCTATTCTGTTTGTACCAAATGTCACATGGACATCCGAATTCAGGGTGGGAGTGATTCCATAAAAGACAGTATATATGGCATGGTACCATCCTCACGATCTGGAATGACCGGAATCCCCTCAGGTCCAAACAGGAGGTTGCCTTCAGCATCTATACGGTTGACACGTACAACTTCCAGACGACCCGGCATAAGACGTTTGTATGCGATCCAGGCACCTCCTTCACCATCTTCCAGCAGATCAAATTGGAGGATATGGGTATCCACCACCACCGAGCCATCCTCTGTGCTCCACTGAGCATGGATCTGTGAAAGTGGCAGCAGGAGTGCCAGGCAGAAAAGCAGCGTAAGGGTGAGGATACGATTGGTTGAGTGCACCTGATAGCCTCAATGTGCAGGTGAATAGGGATTCAACAAATAGAGTTTACTACTGTGACATCGAAAAAGCAAAAAACAGGCTGGGTGGCACGGGGATTGAAACCTTCTGAGTTCCGCAACATCCGTAGATGTTGCGGAATTGAATTATATTCAGGCTTGGGGCACTAAACTAATCGCTTGAAAGCGCCTCCTGGATGCCAGCTAACACCATTCTGGCATGACGCGAGGTGGTGATGCCACACTGGAGTGTGGCGCTCCAATCAGATGGCCAGACAGATGGCCCGATGCTCTGCGTCGGGTCTAAGAGACATATTCCATAATAGGATTTGAAACCCGGGGATGAGTAGTAGATCTGTAGGTCTTGGTTATTCCCTAAATTCTGAATTTAAATCCCACTCTTCAAAACAATACCTCTCATCCCCGGGCCACCCAAGCATCGAAGTAATCGCTTGAATATATCTCCTGGATGCCAGCTAACACCATGCTGGCATGACGCGGGGTTGTGATGCCACAATGGAGTGTGGCGCTCCTTTCAGATGGCCCGATGCTCTGCGTCGGGTCTAAGAGACATATTCTATAGTAAGTTTTGAAACCCGGGGATGAGTAGTAGATGTATAAGTCTTGGTTATTCCCTGATTCTGCAGTTCAATGCCACTCACAATAACAACACCTCTCATCCCCGGGCCACCCAAGCATCGAAGTAATCGCTTGAATATATCTCCTGGATGCCAGCTAAAACCATGCTGGCATGACGAGAGGTGGTGATGCCACAATGGAGTGTGGCGCTCCATGGGATGATTATACAAAAAAATGCCATTTTGAAGAGGAATCATTCATGTAAAATTCAAATCGATTTGTAAATTCACCCGAATATATTCTGCAAGGCATCGATCAAATAGGTCATCTCATCGGGTGTGCCAATGGTAATCCGTACTGTATGAGGGAGACGGAAGGGTACCATGGGTCGTGCGATAATGCCGCGATGTAAGAGTTGATCGCTCAGCCAAGCTGCTTTTTCGGCGGTCTTCATGTCGATCAGGATAAAATTAGCGACGCTTTTTGCGTAGGGGAGGTTTAACGTTTCCAGGCACTGTTCAAGGCGCGATTTTCCGTCACGATTCATTTCTATGGTTTCGGTCAGGAAGTTCTGGTCTTCCAATGCCCCGATGCCTGCTGCTTGTGACAATGAAGTTGGTTCAAATGGTAATTTGACCTTGATGATATTCTCGATGATATCAGGTTGGGCGATACCGTAGCCTATACGTACTCCAGCCAGACCGTACGCTTTGGAAAATGTACGTAAGATGAGGATTTGAGGGTGATCCAGCGATAGTGAATCGGGATACGCATTCCAGTCGCAGGCGTACTCGAAATATGCTTCATCCAGGATCACCAGGATTCGTGGTGGCAATTCCTCAAGGAAACGCAATAATTCTTCATGTGTGAATGCGGTGCCCGTGGGATTGTTGGGATTGGCTAAATAGACCAGTTTTGTTTTCTCAGTGATCGCTTTCTGAATTTGAGGGAGGTCAAAAGTGTAGTTACGCAAAGGAACAGTAACGACAGCCTGATTAAGGGCATTGGCGAGGACGTAAAATCCGATGAATGTCCCCTCCGCGGTTACAACCTCATCACCTGGTTGCAGATAGGCGCGCATTGCTGCCGATAGCACCGCTTCACTACCCGAGCCTACTGCGACACATTCGATATCGATAGAGAAACGCTCTGCGATTTTTTGACGCAATGCCAGTCCACCATCTGGATAGATCGCCAATCCTTTGATCGCTTTTTGTATTTGTTCTATTGCTTTTGGTGAAGAACCAAGGGGGTTTTCATTGGAGGCAAGTTTAATAATTCTATCAAGCCCAAGTTCTTTGCGTACCTCTTCGATGGACCGTCCCGCGATATACCGTTTCAAACTCTGGATGTGTGAAGGAGCAATTGGCGATTTCATTGTAGTTGCGATCTAAATTCAGATCATCCTTTGAAGGGTTAAAGTTGTCGGGATTCCAAATAGTGTCACTGAGCATCCCCCTTGTATCAATAGGAAAGTACGAATTTAACCTGAAACTCGCAATTAGAGGAGTGGGCTGAAATCCAGAGGATATTTACATACATTGCAAGAGAAACGAGATCGAATTACGAATGGAATGCGATACGATGAAAACTCTATGGGCACCCTGGCGTTACACATGGATAAAAGCGAGTAAGGATGGCGTGGATGATTGTTTTATCTGCGATGCGATAAAAGATGATCCGTCAAAAGACAAGGAAAATCTACTGCTCCATCGTGGCGGGAAGGTGATAATCATCATGAACCGTTATCCCTACACAAACGGTCATGTGATGGTTGCGCCGATTAACCATGTTTCCGATCCCAGAGGTTTGATACAGGAGGAGATGTTTGAGATCGGTGATTTAACTCAGGTGATGTTGCAAGCACTGACCAATGCAATGGGACCGCATGGTTTTAATATCGGCTATAATATCGGTAGAGTGGCAGGTGCCGGATTGGAACCTCATCTGCATGAGCACATTGTCCCACGTTGGAATGGCGACAATAATTTTATGCCTGTTCTCGGGGAGAATCGCGTCATTAGTCAGGATTTATTCGAGAGTTATGATCAATTGAAGGAAGAACTTCGAAAACTTATAATTCCATAAAATTATGGCTCTTCGCTATTTTGTATGGGCGGAATCTAAAGAAATACTTTCCCATAGTCTTTGCGAGGAACGCAGTGACGCGGCAATCTCATTTTAGCTACAAGAGCGATTGCTTCACTTTGTTCGCAATGACGTCCATTCCAGAACTGCCAGTTATTACCCACATGAAACAGCGAAGAACCAAAATTATCAACAAAAATCCTCGTGAATTATAGTTTTTTCACGAGGATCAATATGTAATTCCAATCCTGATTCAGGAATCGCTTCTTTGGGAACAGTTTATTCCTGTTTTAAATCCATCTCTTCAGGGTTCAGGGCGGCGAAATACTCATTCTTCTCTTTAAGTATTTCCAATGCTTTTTGCACTTGAGGATCGAATTTGAATGAAGCCTCTACTCGTCCTGAGCCACCCTTCATAGCACCGGCGAGTTCCATGCGTAACCTCTCGCGAATCTGGACATTTTCCATGCTGATCAGGTTATCACGTTCTATTTCAGCTAATTTTTCCAAATCCTCCAGCTCCTTGAAAAATTCTTCAGAGTACTCCATATCTTCAGCGTGTTCACGGATTTCATTCAATGATTTCTGAGTCTGCGTTTCAAAAGTAAATTCTTTATTATTCAGGTAATCATTAAACTCATTAAAAATATCATCTGTGATTTCATAAGATGTTATTTCCTGGTGTTCAGCGTAATAAGGACCAATAAATCCGAAAAATTCACCTTGACGCCAGAGTTCAAGTGTCGCTTGTCCGATATCCTCTAATTCGATCTCAAAATCGGGATGAATTCCACCATGTGCTGGCACAGGACGTCCGTGTGTTGTGAAAAAGAGAGTATCAATTTCACCTGCTTCGGCACTGAGAGGAATCAGAGCTTCATTGTCTTTGAAATAGTCAGCCTTCTGAATCAGACGACCTGATGGTGTGTAATATTTTGCAGTGGTTATTTTCAGTGCGGCATCTTTTGACCCGCGTACCTTTTTAGGATTAAAGTTAATTACTGACTGCACTAATCCTTTACCGAAAGTTGGCATCCCAATAATAACCCCACGATCGTGGTCTTGAATCGCACCTGAAACAATTTCACTGGCAGAAGCAGAACCCTGGTTGACTAGCACTACAAGCGGCATATCCATGGGAATGCTTGGCTCTGCACGTGAGAAAAACTCTCGATGGCTGGTACGTATTCTTCCTTGAGTAGAAACGATCAGATCGCCGTTATTGAGGAAATTCTCTGCAATACTCACTGCTTCTGGAAGCAAACCGCCTGGATTTCCTCTCAAGTCAAGAATTAGAGCTTCCAACCCTTGTTCCTTCAACTTTTCGATCTCCTCGCGAACCTGATCTCCGGCAGTACGACTGAATCGAGTCAAGCGAATGAATCCAACACCCGGTTCAACCATACCGGAGTAACTGATATCATGAACATTTATAACTTCACGTTGTATGGCATATTCCAGTGGATCGTCGAGTCCATAACGGAGAATAGAAATTCGTACAGTGTCACCGGGTGTTCCGCGCATTATCTGAGCAGCGTCTGATGTGGAAAATCCTTCAGTCGATTGTCCGTCAATTTCAACAATTCTATCCCCGGGACGAAGTCCGATCCGATAACCAGGTGTGCCCTCTATGGGGGCGATGATTGTCAATTCACGTTCGGGGCCACGAAGTCCGATTTGAATACCAATGCCACCGTACTTACCGCGAGTCATGATCTCCAGCTCGTCCGTCTCTTCCTCTTCATAAAATTCGGTATATGGATCGAGGGTGCTGAGCATGCCATCAATCCCGGCACGAATAAACGCTTCCGGGTTAACCTGATCTACATAATTCATGCTTACTTCTCGGTAGAGCGCACCGAAAAGATTTATATTTCTTGTGATCGCCTGGTATAAATCAAGATTATTTTGAATGCTTTGATCTCTTGAGGGTTGGAGGTTGTCCAGACTGTCATTTTGAGCTTGGGCAAAAACCGTGGGAATTGCAAGCATAAATGCCAACAAAAGGAAGAGAAATTTACGACTGGTGGTCATGTGAGACTCCTGATATGATAATATTTTGTTTTCGGAAGCAGTAAAAGACCTGCCAATCCAACAAGCAAGAGGCTGATTGAAACTAACTGACTGATGGTTAGAAAACCGCCATCCCAGTTTATTGCATGTAAGCTCTGCTCATGCCAGCGCAGGGTCTCATTGAAAAATCTGAAGATTCCATAGCCGGTAAACATGAGAAAAATGGTTCTTCCATCAAAAGCTCTGGGAAGTTTCTCCTCCCACAGTAAAAATATAAAGAGTAAACCATTGTAGATAAAGGCATAAAGTTGAGTTGGATGAATATGTTGATCACCCATAATAGAGTGTGCGGAGCACCCTTCAGGGAAGCTTACTGCCCAGGAAATATCTGTAACCAGACCAAAACAACAGCCATTTAGGTAACATCCCAATCTTCCCAGCGCTATTCCAAGTGCCAGTGAGGGAGCCAGAACATCCATCAATCGCAGCAGAGGGATATCTTTCAGCCAGGTAAGGAAAACCAGTGTAACAACTGCAAGGACAACCCCTCCCAGCAGCACAAGACCAGCTATTCCAATTGTTCCATCCGATTGCACCGGATTAATGATATCAAGCCATCTTCCTCGAAATTCTTCAAGGTGTGTGAGAACATAAAGCAATCGTCCACCAAGTAAACCAGAAATGATCATGGCACTTGAAACATCAAGGACAACATTCCCCTCAATCCCAAATCTTTTACTCCTGCGGTAAGCGATATAAATTCCAAGCGCGAAAGCGAGGAAAAGCATTAAGCCGTAGGAATATAGCTTGAAACGTCCGAAGTCGATTAGTACCGGATGCACGTATACCTCAAAATTCCAGTAGAGTGTTGCGAAGAATAGCAGGTTATGTTCATTTTACGAATAGATTTCTTGTCGGCTCGATATTCTGAGGGGATAGCTTAAATAAACGGTAATCTCCACAGGGACTATTACCGTATAGTACGCTCGTAGTTCCAGATTTGTTGCTCTAAATATCTTTCATGGAGACACTTTGATCATCATCCTGAAACTGTGCCAGCGAATGAAATTTCTATTATTCAGTGATATCCTGCCAAACTTATCAACATATTATGATGGTGTGGTTATTGCAACTACTATAAAGTTACCTCGAGCGAAGTAAATGTGATGTGATTCAAAACATCGGGAAATCAATTATTGGCAACTAAACGTTCAAATCATTCACTGCTGCTGATCTTTACAGTTCTGGTATTGCTGACTGCCTTGATTTCAATCTGGGATGCATTACGGATCAGAAGACTGACCTTTGAACTTGCCGAACAGCATGCTCAAAGTCTTGCGGCTACCATCCGTCACACGATCGAGGCGTCGGAGCGGTCTGAGCGCGCGATACGTTATGCGATTACGGATCAACTGTACAGCGTCGCCTACTTGAGCAAACGCTTGTGGACAGAAAATGTGCTTCGACCGGAGTACCTCGAGGCCTTAGCGATTGAGGGTGGAGTCGCTCGTATCACCCTTTTGGATCGCACCTGTAGAGTACTGTCGACCAACCGTCCGATTACAATCACAAATGTGATTAAACAGTTGCTGACAGATACCTTGCTCGTCGAGAATTTTTCTGGTGAGATGACTGTCGGTTTTCATGAAACCTCAGATTCCGGTGAGATGAGCTACAGTGTTGCGGTATCTCGTGCGAATGGCGGTGCTGTTCTTGTATCTATTGGAGCAGATGAGTTGGTGTCTTTCAGACGTGAATTAGGCACAGGAGCACTTTTGAGAAGCCTGAGTGAACAACATGATATCGCTTATGCGGTTTTAGTCGGCGAATCCGGCACTCTGGCAGCAACTCCGGACTTACCCGAATGGATAGGCTCCAAACGTGATCCATTTATTGGCGCGAATTCGACTCCTGGTGGACAATTTCATAAAACCCCTGACGGTACATTGTTTAATTTGCGGATTCCCTACGATCTGCACGCTGGAGTGGATCTGCGACTGGGTTTGAGAACTGATGAATTGAGTAATATCCGTAAACGAAGTCTCATTGCAATCGGAATAAGGTCTTTACTCTTTGTCGGATTGGCAGTGGCTATCCTGGGGTATCTACTTAGTCGCCAGAACGTACGTTATCTGGCTGAAGAACGACAAAAAATCCTGGCTGATATCACACGACTTGAAGCAGATCGTGCGATGAAAGAACGGCTTGTTGCTATGGGAGCTTTGGCGGGAGGTGTAGCGCATGAGATCAGAAATCCACTGAATACAGTGAACATGGTTACACAAAGATTGAAGCACGAATTCGATGTTAAAGAAGATTCAGCAGAGTATAATTCATTGCTGGAGAGCATGAGTAGTGAGATTGAACGTATTGGGCGAATCATAAAGGACTTTCTCCAGTTTGCACGTCCACCCAAAGCGAATAAGCAGGTTAATGATTTGAAAACAGTCATTGATGAATTGGGTCAAAGTTTTTCCACTCAATGCAGCGGAACGGGAAAATCCTTTGAGATGGAGGGTTCAATCTTGAGACCATTTTTATTTGATGTTGACCAAATCAAACAGGCGGTATTGAATCTACTCCAGAACTCCTTACGTGCTCTTGAGAATATCCCAAATGGCAATATTACTCTAAAATATTATAGTGAAGCTAATTGGGTTGTCATTGAAGTGATTGACAATGGTCCGGGTATTGCGAATGAGGATAGAGGGAAGGTGTTTGACCTCTATTATACGACTCACCCGGAAGGAACGGGAATTGGACTACCTCTTGTTCATCGTATCGCTGTTGAACATGGTGGCAGTGTAAGCCTGGCAGATAATCCCGAGGGTGGAACGATCGTTCGTCTGGAATTGGGAATGCAGTAAAAATTGGATGGAAGAATGGGTGAATATAAAATTTTAATCGCTGATGATGAAGCTCCTCAACGAGAGACTTTGGGCGGTTTTCTGAAAAAGCAGGGCTATGATGTTGTTCTGGCTGAAAATGGCGAGAAGGCAGTTACAGTTGTAGAATCTGAGGTTATAGACCTCGTTATCACCGACCTGAGGATGCCTGGTCGTGATGGACTTGGAGTCCTGCAAGAGGTGAGAAAACTGAATCCTGAGATTGCCGTGATTGTACTGACTGCCTATGGCACTGTTGAATCCGCTGTGCAGGCGATGCAGGATGGCGCATATACCTATTTAACAAAACCGATCGACCTGGCTTCACTCAAACTGCAAATCGAACGTGCATTAGAGCGAAAAATCCTACTTGAGGAAAACCGTGAGTTGAAGATACGGCTGGGGGATACTCCGGTGAGTGGGATCATTGCTGGATCACAGGAAATGCGTGAAGTACTGGGTTTGGTCGCTAGAGCTGCTCCCACAAGAGCATCGGTTCTCATTCTTGGTGAAACTGGTACAGGAAAGGAATTGATCGCAAGGGCAATCCATGAATCCTCTGGCAGACAGGAACACCCATTCATTCCTGTAAATATTGCAGCAATTCCAGAAACACTTGTGGAAAGTGAATTATTCGGTCATGAGAAAGGATCGTTTACAGGTGCATACGCTCACCATAAAGGCTTTTTTGAACGTGCCGAAGGGGGAACACTTTTCATTGATGAGATTGGTGATATGCCTGTTGCAGCACAGCTGAAACTGCTGAGAGTACTACAGGATGGAACGATAAATCGTGTTGGGGGAAACCAGGAAATCAAGGTGAATGTTCGTATTGTGGCAGCAACTCACAAAGACCTCCAAGTTGCCATGAAAAGTGGAAAGTTCCGAGAAGATCTTTTCTATCGTCTGAATGTAGTTCGTATCAATGTACCGCCTTTGAGACAGAGAAAATCAGATATACCCGCGCTGGTTGAACATTTTGTGCAACGATTCTCCGAACTGAATGGAAAACCTGTGGAAGGTATGAGCCGTGAAGCATTGGATACATTGATGAAATATCAATGGCAGGGGAATGTTCGTGAACTGGAAAATGTCGTCGAAAGTGCAGTTGTGATGACAAGAGGTACTGTTATTTCAGAGCGGGAACTCCCACCAGAGGTACGTCAGGAGATCAACCCAGCTATCGATAGTTCGGATGTTTTGTACGATTCCTCTCTACCACTCGGTGAGCGGTTGGAGAACTTTGAGAAATCGGTGATTTTGGCAGCCCTGGATGAGAATGGCGGAAATCGCAGTGAAACCGCTCGTCAATTGGGTATGTCGGAGAAAAATATCAGGGATAGGTTGAAAAGATGGGAAGTTTAATTTTAGGTTTTTCTCGACAAGTGAGTCGTATTTTTTCGACTAATATGTCGAGGAGAGCTTGAGATTATTGAATTTTTGCCGGATATTCCAGTAATAAAGAGGTCATTATCTGGCATACACATTGCGTTAGATTGACTTAGGTCACTCGATCAGTTTGGTAAACAGTTGACGGAGGGTGGTGATCAAATTACTTGAACCATTTAAAATCACTGTACTTTTGATCTTATCTCCTGGTCGCTCAACCTACGGTCGGGTTCCTGGATTCCAGCCAAAACCCTGCTGGAATGACGCAAAGATAAATCAGTTATTGGATAATGTAAACCCTGGATAGTCTGGGTCAATTGGATTAAATAACAACCGAATCATGATATCCAACATTCGACATCTTCTTATTCTGCTGTTTCTCCTGTTTCCCGTAGTCATATTGGCTCAGGAACGTGAGAGCAAGCAACCTCAACCGGAACCGGTTGTGCGTTTCCTTGATGTTGACGGCGATGGGTTCAATGATTTGGTACCAGATCGGGATCGTGATGGCATCCCCGACGATCTCGATCCTGATTTTCGAAATAATGACCGACCATGGCGTTTGGCATTATTCCGTTCCATCCCGGATAGTATCAAGCAGGATTCTGTCCAATTTCGCAGTTGGTGGGAGAATTCCAATCACCCGGTGAATTGGCGTGAAGCCTGGCAGAGATGGCGTCGCCACATGGAGGCAGTACGTCGTGGCGAAGACCCTCGATGGGATCGTCGCAATGGGCTGGATCCTCGCCACCCTGGACTGCGTGATGAACGAGATGGTCGTTTAAGACGACCAGGTGGAAATGAACGAGGGAGAGACGATCGTGGTGGTAGAGGTGGTGGTCAAGGTGATGGTGGAGGTGGTCGAGGACGTGGGGGTGGCGGAGGATGATGGAATGGTTACCGAAACGCTTCCTTTTCCAAATATTTTTGTATTCCATTCTCATCCTCCACCAGCCGGTTAACACGTTTGCATTAGACCCTCCCTGGTTCAGGATATCCCTCAACTCTGGATATCTAACCAACCTATATTTTGACAGCACGGAAGCAAATGATAGTTATGCAAGTTTGTTTGCCACAGTTGAGCAGCCATTAGGAAGTTTTGCCTACCTCTACTATGAAGGTACAGCCAGCCAATATCTCGACAATACTGCGTACAGTTCTATGAGCCATAGTGCTGGCTTGGAAATGAACTATTCTCTGGCAAAGACGTTTTATGGCTGGGTTACCGGTAGCACCTCATTACTCGGGTATCACAACGAATACACGATATACAACCGTTTCAACCAACGAGCGGACGCAGGAATTCGCTGGGAGCCCGGCGATGTGACGATTTTCCGGCTGGGATCAGATTTTATCAACTCTACCTACCCCGATGCGAGCGACACATTGCAGATCGATTATCGAGAATTCTCGAATTATATCGGTATAAATACAACATTAATCCTGCCCTTTGTACTGCACGAGAGCATTGGTCCGCTTCCATTTTCCTTCGATTCAGAACTTGGCTTTCAGAATCGTTTATATCTTGGCGATGAATCACCACAAACTGGTTTTGCCTACCTCAGTTTCCGCCTATCCGCCCCGCTTTCACCACGCACGGGTAGCAGTCTCAAATTAATTCTAAAGCAGCAAGCGGACGAGAATCAAGTTTCTTTACGTTCTCTCTATGTGGGGGGGATCGATCCAGGTGTTCTGTTATGGAGTGGATGGCGTGGTATCGCTTCAGTTTCAAGGTTGCTGGGAAACTGGAGGGCAGATGTGTACCTCGGCTATCGACAGTCAAAGTATGTTGAGACTGTCACGGCGACGTTTATCTCCTTACCCCAAAGATATGATACAAACTCTTCGATCAGTTTCGGTCTGCAACGTAATTTTCGCACAAAATCCTTACCCCTCCTGACCGGGTTTCAGGGAGTTTACAGGTATGAAATCAACGACTCAAACGATGCTTTCTATACTTACGACCTTCATAGCATCAGGTTGATCTTTTTTGTTGAAATGCTCTGATCTAGATCTGAGCCAGTTTTACCCAGATTACGATTTTCTCTCTCCAATCCGTGTGTAAACTAGAAAAGCATTGACACCTTACAGTTTACAGTATAGATTCAAATTGGGTAGAAATGAAGTGGCAGTTCTTGTGTCATTCCAGCGTGGTTTTATACTGATTCTTGGAATTTTTGTCTCATGCTAAACAGTTAAATGTTTGTGTTGTTCGGATTGCCGTCTTCCAACTAGTCCTGAAATCAGTAGTATTAATACCTTCCTGGATGCCAGCTAACACCACGCTGGCATGACGCGATTGGACAAAACTTTCAAGAAACGCAATTGCTGGAACCCAGGAAGGTATTGAATAATTCGGCGGCAGGGAGTGGTAAACTTTGGATCAGCCCAGAGCCAACGGTCAAAGCAGGTGAAGTAGACAACCTTGCAGGGGTAGAGAATGTATTCTGAATGGAAAAACAGAGAATTAAAATTAAGTGATATTGGGAAATCGCTGGATCATTTACAGGAAGGATTTATTGTCCTGGATCGAGATGCAAATATCCTATTTTACAATAGCAGAAGCGAAGAACTGCTAAACCTTGATAAGAATCCTCCTGAACAATTTCACCAAACCAGCATCGGTAAACAGCTAATTCCACTCATTTCAGAATGCATCTCTACCGGTGAGAACCAAAATCTCTCTCATGTTGAACATACCGCACAGGGCTTGGAAGCAAAACGTTTGCGTTTGTTCCTGGAACCAGTTGAAAACCATGTATATGTATTTGTCAGGGATATGTATTACCTGGGGAGAACTTCTGATGGTGTTTCAGAAAATGAGGCATTTTCCCTCGCGGTGATGAATTCCCTGATCGCTGTAATCGCAGTTATCGACGTGAAAGGTAGAATCCTTGCGGTTAACGATGCGTGGAAAAAATTTGCAGGCGACAATGGCGCATCTTTGAAAACCGTACGTGGTGCAGAGGTGAACTACCTTGAGATTACACATGCAGCCGCACAGAACGATAAATATGCTGAACAGGCATACGAGGGAATTCAGGACGTATTAAACGGTAAATTACCAGTATTCAGAATGGAGTACAGTTTCGATTTACCACTCGGTGCTGCCTGGTTTGAGATGTATGTATCACGGCTGCAGCGAGTTGAGGGGGGTGCTGTAATATCCCATTACAGTATTGATAATCGTAAAATCGCAGAGTTGGAGACTCAAAAACATCGCACTCAGTTGAATGCAGTATTTCAAAGTGTTAATGATGGATTGTTGACCTTTTCAAGTGAGTACAAACTGGAAATGGCAAACGATGCAGCTCGTAAAATTTTGGAAATGGGTGATTCAAATACTGACGCACATACTCTTTCAGATTTAGCTGATGGCGAACTGAGTTATCTGGAAAAATCACTGGAAAAAACATTGTTGAAAGGTTGGAGCATACGTGATTATCAGATCGAGCTGACATTACCGTCTGGACTCCATAAGGTGCTGATGGTCAGTATGATTCCCATGCGTGAAGGGGGTAGCGGAGTACGAAAAGCTTTGCTGGTGTTTCGAGATGTCACCAGGCTCTATACATTACAGCAGGAGGTAGATGAACGAAGGTCTCTGGGGAAATTGATCGGAGCGAGTAAGCCGATGCAGGAGATATTCAAGTTCATCCAGCAACTTGCACCAACAAAATCAACTGTTTTGGTTTTAGGAGAAAGTGGCACTGGAAAAGGTATGATTGCCAATCTGCTCCACCAATTATCTGATCGCCGTGAGAAGCCATTTGTAGCCGTAAATTGTGCAGCACTTTCTGATAGTGTACTGCAGAGTGAGCTCTTCGGGCATGTACGTGGGGCGTACACCGGAGCAGTTACAGACCGTGTTGGCAGGTTTGAGGCGGCAAGTGGAGGGACAATTTTCCTCGATGAAATCGGTGACATATCGCCAATCATGCAAGCGGCATTGTTACGTGTTCTTGAAGAAGGGAAATTTGAACGTGTTGGCGATTCAAAGACACGTACTGTTGATGTTCGTATTGTTACTGCCACCAATCAGCATCTTGAAGAGAAGGTAGAGGATGGCACATTCAGAAAAGACCTCTATTATCGTTTGAATGTCATGGCGATCAATTTGCCACCACTTCGTGAACGGATGGATGACCTTCCATTATTGCTTGAGGAGTTCAGAAAGCATTTTAATGGTGAAATTGGACGGCAGGTGAAACGGTTTTCTCCTGAAGCGGTTAATATGCTGCAACGTTGGCAATTTCCAGGGAATATACGTGAGCTGAGAAATATTGTGGAACGTGCCTTCATCCTCTGCCAGGACGATGTCATTCTACCGGTTCATCTTCAACTGCCGGGAACACCAGGCAGCGAAAGTCTACCTTCAGATTCTTCTGCAAAACCTCAAATTACAAAACCTGAAAAAACGAAGACCTTGACTGTTGATTTATTACTTGAAACTTTAGAGCTGAGTAACTGGAATATTTCTGAAACCGCAAGAAGGCTGGGATATACACGTCAGTATGTTCATCAACGTATCAAGAAGTATAGGTTGAGAAAAGAATGATAAGCCAGAGCTGCCTGAATACATTTCAAAGTTCCGCAACATCCGACGATGTGCGGAACGAGCAATTTTGCAGTAGTTGCAGGTGGATCGACCGACACTCTTTAACTTTTGGCATTGGACTTGTCCAATGTTTAATAACTCTAGTAGTGGATATATTAGACCCTGGATAAATCCATGGCCAATCAATCATCCCAGATGAAACGATACACTAGTCAAAATCACCTTCCCCGAAGACTCCACTATCTGGCTCCGCTCGAGTGCGAAACAATCTTTGTATCTCATGTTTCCACTTGCATCCAATACAAATGTAAGCTAAGTTAGGACATACGCATCCCCGGCGTACGTAATCTGATTCTCAGCATTACTCTCTCAAAACGTCCCAAAATAACGCCACCATATTTTATCAGTTCTGCAAATTAATGCAGGTTGTCTTTTCCACTTGCCGGAGGTGGTGCCGTATGTACTCAACAGACAATATAGATATCACTGGTTCGAGGGAAATAATTCCTCGTGAGAAAAAAATCGGTGACCTGATCAACGCAAAACGTGCTGGATCAATCCTCATCAACACAATTTTCATTATCATTTTTATGATCGCGATTGGCTTCATGATGATGCAGTGGGCGGCGGATGATGCATTCCGGACACGTTATAAACTCGCTGAAGCTCAGGCATACCATGTTGCAGATGTTGGAATATTCAAAGAATTGTTACCAGAGCTTGGGAAAAATGATATTGAAAGTGCGTCCAACGCAGTCATCCATGGTCAATCGGGTACTTACTTTTTCAAGGGATCTGCTATCGGAAACTATTCCGATGTAGTTGGCTACAAGGTCTCTGATCGAGTTGATCAACAATCGTTCAATGATATTAGCTACTACGATTTGGAGTCTTAAAAATCAAGGGAAACAGACAGAGCGATATAGAGGTGACTCGTACGGTACGATATCGGGTGAAAATGCGTAATTTCGCAAACTACATGTATCTCACCGAAAACGAACTTACACACCGGAATGAAACCATCTACTTCACTCAGGTCGATACATTTTGGGGTAGGGTACATTCAAACCATTACTTCTCCATTTTGGGAAGACCGATGTTCTTTGGTCCAATCTCAACTTCACAGGAAGAATTCATAGAATTACCAGGGTACAATCCATGGTTTGCAATTAATCCACAATTCAATGTCAGGGAGATTCAGTTTCCAACCCATGCACATTTGCTTCGATCAAATGCGCAATATCAACTTTCAAATAATGAGGATACCTGGCAGACAAGGTTATATGCTTCGCCTGAAGGATGGGAATACTGGCAATGGTCGGTTGGAGTGCCATACCCAGATAATGGCACTCCAGATGATCTGGATGATGATGGTCCATTTTTCGCGAATGGCTTAATCGCCTATGGAGATGAAATCGGGATTTTTGTAGAAGGTCAGCTTGATATCTATGGTGAACATGTCGCTGGTACCGTCACCGTCGGAAGCACAGGCAATATGAAGATTATCAATGATCTCACTTATGAAGGATTTGAAATAAATTACGATGCAAGATTTGATACGATCCCTCGAAATTTTCCTCATAAACTCGGGTTGATCAGTGAAAGAAACCTTCTTATTGGTGATACCGAAGCGAATGGACGTGGAAATGGAAATCAATATCGAGGCAACCAGGATAGTGCGAATGTAGTAATTACCGCGGCTCTGCTTGCTCTGAATGAAACAATAACCATCGAACATCCAAATTTTTACGGTGATGGCTATCGTTGGTGTTATCATCCCACTAGAACACTTGATGAGCGAGGCATACTTCATCTCAGAGGGTCACTCGCAATGAAGAGACGGGGTTATTTTCACACTGATGAATGTGGTGGGACCGGATATGACAACAATTGGATTTACGATTTCCGTTTCGATGACCGTCCACCACCCTATTTTATGTACACACCAGACAAAAAAGGACACGCGATCTATGATATTGTCTACCGGGAGGAAAAATGATGCTTCGTTTAATGTCCGATTAAACCTTGATGTTCCGCAACATCCGTAGATGTTGCGTTTGAAATATCCATGGATGTTGCTGAAAAAATCACTGAGTCTTCTTAAGCCCGAAATCCCACCCCTCTTGAAGCTGAGAGAGCATTTGTTGAACATCTTCGGTCGGCATTTTGCATGATCCATGTTGGCAGACATACGCAGTTGCAAATTTTCCGATCCGCATCTTCCCTTCCGCTGGTTTCAGCAATTCAGCACCGGAATCATCGACCATAGTCAACACTGAATAAGCGGGAAGTAGCGAACCGTATGCTTTACGAAACTCATGAGCAGATTCCATTGAATCACTGACAATTATCATTTCATAAAATGGACCGTTCAAATAGAAAGCAGCATCCAGCCACCATGCCAGATCCAGTCCACCTCGTTCGAGCATGTGGGATACTGCTGTGAGCGATTTTTCGGCGAGTTGGTGATACCGGTTTTGTCCTGTGAGTGCTGCCAGACGTATCAGAACCTGAACCATCATCGAGTTTCCACTAGGCTCGACACTGTCATTTATCTCATACTGCCGTCCCAGGCGAGAATCGACCAGGTCGCTGGTACTGAAATAGCCACCCTCTTCATGAACAAAATGAGCGATCACATAGTCCGTCAACTCCTTCGCACGTTCCAGCCACTGGATATTCTGCGTCGTTCTGAATAATTCCAGCATCCCATTCGCCAGGAAAACATAATCATCCAGGTTGCCTTCTCCACGACAAATGCCATCTGTCGAGGTACGATAGAGGCTTCCATCATTTTTACGATGCGTATTCCAGAGATAATTCGCAGCTTCTTCCGCGGCGGTACTGTAGGAGTCATTTCCTTTCACCAGCGCAGCCTGTGCCAATGTGGCTATGGTCAACCCATTCCAGGAGGTAACGATCTTTTTATCCAGAGTAGGTGCAACTCGTTTGTTTCGGAAGTCACGTAAAGTATCTCGTGAATCGGCAAATAACGATTTGATCTCATCAATATCCAGATCAAGTTCCTCTGCAACCATTGCGGGGTCAACTCGACGAGTGAGTACACTTTTTCCCTCGAAATTCGGATGGTCGGTTACCCCCAGCAACATCGCTAAAGCATTGCCTTTTTGCTGACCAAATAATTTGATAAACTCATCGGGTGACCAGGTGTAGTAGGTTCCCTCTTCGCCGTCCGAATCGGCATCGAAGCTGCCATAAAAGGCACCACCTGGTTCACGCATTTCCCATATCAGGAATTCCAGTGTATTGCAGCCAACCTCGCTATATCGTTCATTTCCGAAGACAACCCCAGCTTCGATGTAAAGACTTGCGAGCTGGGCGTTATCATACAGCATTTTTTCGAAGTGTGGAATCAACCAGGTTTGTTCGACTGTATACCTGTGAAATCCCCCGGCGATATGATCATGAATCCCGCCGGATGCCATTTTGTCCAGGGTGAGTTGAAGCATTCTGGCGATACGTTCATTTCCGGTTTTACGATAATAGTGCAGCAGAAAATGCCAGCGAAGCGGTGTCGGGAATTTCATTTGGCTGCTCATTCCACCCCAACGGTCATCGAAGTTCAACATCGCACGGTCGACCAGCTTTGCGATGCCAGCCTGATCGATGTATCCCTGTGCTACGTTCAATTCGGGCAGGGCTGAGACGATATTTCGCAACTGATCCGCTTGTGCCTGGAGACGGCTGGGGTCTTCAGCAAACAGACGTAATAACGCCTGCGCGATCTGCATGAAACGATCCTCTGGAAAATATGTCCCGCCGAAAACCGGCTCCTGATCTGGGGTAAGAAATACTGTCATTGGCCAGCCACCACCGCCAGTCATCGCCTGTACAGCCTTCATGTACATTGCATCCAGATCGGGACGTTCCTCACGATCCACCTTGATGCTGATAAAATGCTGGTTCATATATTCCGCCACCGCATCCTTCTCAAACACCTCATGCTCCATCACGTGGCACCAGTGACAGGATGAATAACCAATCGAGAGGAAGATAGGTTTGTTTTCTTCTTTCGCACGTGACAACGCTTCTTCGCCCCAGGGATACCAGTTCAGGGGATTGTGAGCATGTTGACGCAGGTACAGGGAGGGCTCGTCTTTGAGATGGTTGCCGTTATTGCGGATTTCTTCAGACGTTGGTATTGTTCTATCAGACATATTTTCAAGTTCCAGAGTTTAGTTGTGGTTGACCGCTAAACTAAGCATGTGACGGGAATGATCAAAGTGAATGAAAAAATTATGGAATTATGAGATTATGAAATTATAGACTTCGCTGAGGAGAGCTTAATGATTTGGTGTAATAAATGGGGAGAGACTCCCCAGTCAGCAGTTTACTAATTGCATGTAATTGGTCAAGCACCACGCTGTGGTGCTTGACTAATCGTTTTTAAACTCAAACTTCAGATTGCTTCACCTACTTTCGTTATGATTCGAAAGCAAACTCAAATTATCTGCGGCATGATCGGTTCTTCGGTCTGCCAATAGGTTTCCATCCCTCGTGCACGATGTAACGGGCACTCTTCCCAATCACCCAAATGGTTACGGGGGCATTCGCAATTCTCAGGATCGGCTGCCTCGCCCATGTTACGGAGGATTCGGGTATACTTTTCCGGATTGCTGGAACGTAACTGGCAACGAACTTCCCGTAACGCCATCGGTACAAATTCATCAATCCCTTCCTGCGGCACCAACATATGAGCACAGATCATTTTTCCCTCACAGTTTTTCTGGCTTTGGACTTGTCCAAGGTCTAATAATTCCGGATATAAAATTGCTATCGGTTTGTTAGCAACGGAGTTCTTAGACCCTGGATAAATCCAGGGCCAGATCCAGTTTATCTTCAATCAACTACCACTTTGTCCACAATATAAGGTGAGATCACTGAGTTGGTCAAGGTAAAGGAGTAGTAAATCAATGAAAATAAACAAGTTAGATATTCCTAACTCGAAGAGTTTTGTATCGTCCTGAATTAAACGTTTTTGTGGAATACAGGCTAGAATACTCTGTTCAGCCCCTTTGGGGCTTAGTTTTCAGGTGGAGCTTTTCCAACCCCCAGCTTCACTTCGTTCCGCAGGGGGCTACACAAATTGCACTGCGCTGCAGTGCTCCAGATTTTAAAAACGTTATAAGTATCGAAAACGAACCAATTATCAAAAATGCGATATGAATCGAACAAGTAAAATGTGTGGTTCCCCTACTTCAGTAAAATTTCATTCAACCATTAAACAAAGTAAGCGCCGACCAAATGACCACGCTTAGCAAACTAACCAATCACGCTATCCTGCATATCTTTTGTATCTTTACTATCTTGTTTCAGGATTTTCAAGTCTTATCCAGGGTCTTGACGTTTTCCTATCAATCCAGTTACTGCCCCATGCTGGGAGTTCATTGTTGTAGAATATAAAAGCCCTTAAAAATAGTTTCAACGGATAAGAAGCACCCTTTTGTCAACTATCTCGTGTTCACTCTCCAATCTCAAAAGATAGGTACCTGAGGCGACCGGAGTGTTGAACTGAGATAATCCATTCCAGAGTAGGTGATTCATCCCGGCATCCAGGAAGTGCTGTTGCTGTCTGATCAAACAACCATTGATGTTAAAAACCTGGAATCTGATGTCAGAAGTGGAGGGAAGCTCGAAATTAATACGCACAGTAGAGTTAAAAGGATTTGGATAGGCGTTGCAAAGGGTAATGGCTTCGGGCACATTTCTATTCTTTTCCGTTACCGAGGTCACTTCTGTCCAGTCGAGAATTTCGAAGTGATGCCGACCGGCAACGTACAGGTATTGATCATCCACAACAAAATCATTTGCGAATCTGGACACATTATAGTACCCCATCCGGATTGGGTCGGCTGGATCGCTGATATCAAATACATAAAACAGAGAACCCTGTTTTCGGAGAATTGCAAAATCACCATGGATGGAAATCTCTCTTCCACCTCCAGTGATATCACAAGCGGCTACTTCAAAAGGATTTTCCTTGTCGCTGATATCAAGGACATGAAACAAGTGATCTGGTCCCGTGGTCACATAAGCATAATCGCCCGAAACAGCTACATCCCACGCGAGACCGGGAATTTCCCAGTTGCTAACCTCAAAAGGCGCCTGCGGGCTGTTGATGTCGATGATATGCAAGTGGTCATATACTCTTCCGACGGTATAGGCATATCTGCCTTGCACCATTACGACGCTCAAGTGTTCTGCCAAATCAAGAGAACCGCTTAGCTCCGGATTTGTGGGATCATGGCAGTCGAATATTTGAAAACCCTCTTCATAGTTTGCGGTGTACGCAATTTGGTCTCGGACAACGATATCCTGGAGCGAGGTAAGGGTTTCATAATCCCCAGTTATTTCCGGGTGGAATGGATCACTGACATCTACAACTATGATACCATCGCTTTCATCTGCTATGTAAACGAATCCGTCTGAAACGTCCAACCTTCTGGGAGATCCACCCGCAGGTAGAGAACTCAACTCCACCGGTTGTTCACGATTGCTGATATCAACAATTTTAAGATTTCCGCTGTGGTCGGCGATATAAACGATGTCATTCTCTATGGCAATCCCGCGAAAGTCGCTATCGGGAAAATAGGTACTGGTTTCCACAATTTCTCGCGGATCATTCACATCCAGAATACGCAAGCCACCATCACGATCAGTTATATAGGCGTTACCCCTATGGATTTCGACGGAATTCGCTTCAATGTCCGGTGGATCATATCGATTTATATCATCTGGATTAAAGGGATCACTAACATCGAATACTTTTAAACCAATGTTGCGATCGACAACGAAGGCATAATTATTATACACTGAAAGTGACTGTGCGAAGTTTACATAGGATAAACTTGCTTCATAAGGTATTTGTTGATTCCTGACATCAAGAACTCTCATTCCTGCCTGTGTATCGGCAAGATAGGCAAATCCAGCTGCAATCTTGACATCAAAAGATTGATTTACTTCTTCAAAAGATGAAATCACGAAGGAATTTGGTGGATCTGAAATATCCATCACATGAATTCCCCGGCCCGCTGCCGCCACAAAAGCATATTCATTATAAATATCAATCGCCCAGGCATTTCCAGGCGTTTGAACAAAGCTAACTTCATGAGGTTGCTGTGGTATCCTTACTCCAATTACTCGCACACCATGTTCCGCTGTTGTCACATATACAAAATCATTATAACAAGCAACATCACGGGCATCACCGGGAGTCTGAATGAAACCTACCTCAAAGGGATTTTCTGGATTGCCAATGTCTATCACACGCAATCCGCACTCTTTATCCGCGACATAGGCGAATCGACCTGAAACAGCGACATTAAGTGCTTCACCTGGAGTTTCACAAAAACCCACTTCAATCGGACTTTCAGGGTCACTGATATTAAGAATACTTAAGCCGGTACGTCCAGTAGTGACATAAGCATACTCACCGACAACTTCCAAGCCTTCAGCGCTATCCCAATTGTTGTAGAGAATCCCCACCATACTGATATTCAAGCTATCTTGGGAAAAAGCATTTTGAGTCGCAAGAATTAACAGTATGGCAAGAACTAGAGAGAGGAGGATTCCAATTTTGTTCAAGATAACCCCCGAAATCTGATAAATACATGTAGTCTGGTGGTTTTCAAAATGAAAGACATTGATACGGCAATATAAACATTGTACCTCTTTTTCACAATAAAAATTCAGCCAGATATGTCTTGAGTTTAACCTTGTCTCTTAGAGCCTTTAGCTTACACTGAATGTCTATCAATGCAGAGAAAAATGTAAGGTTAATTCATTTCAGTATATTAATTAAAAAAAGCGCCGATCAATGACCGACGCTTCGCAAACTAACCAATCACGCTATCCTGCATATCTTTTGTATCTTTACTATCCTGTTCCACGGGTTTCCGGTTTACATCGGAACAGCTTTATACCCGTAATAGATCACCGAAGCATCATTATCTTCAAATATCCGTCGAAACTCGAATTTCACCTTCAAGCCGATCTTGACATCTTCCACCGGAACATCTGTAATCTGTGCTGTCAGTTTCACACCATCGGGTGTTTCGATGACTGCCAGACCGTACGGCGCAAGGTCGGTGAAGGGAGTTGGTGCGACACGGATCACTGTGCACGCAACCACTTCGCCAGTTCCACTCAGGTTGAACTCTTCCATTTCAGGGTTCAAGTTGCCGGGAACAGCCTGCCGTGGCGGGAAATAGACCTTGCCGGTCGCTTTGTCCTTGTTGCCGATCATACGGTAACGTTGTGGCTGTTCACGCCAGACTCGTGCGGTTAATGTATCTGCCATTTTATGCCTCCAGGATGTGAACAGTTGAACTTCCGCCAGTACCACCCATATTTTGAGCGAGACCACGTTTTGCGTTGGCGAGCTGACGTCCATTTTCGGCGGTACCACGAAGCTGTTTGGTCAGTTCGACAATCTGCGCAACACCAGTCGCGCCAACAGGATGACCCTTGCTCTTCAAACCGCCGGATGGATTCACCGGGAATTTGCCATCACGTGCGGTATAACCATCAAGAATCGCAGCACCAGCTTTTCCAGGTTCAAATACGCCAATGGATTCGAGTACAATCAACTCCGCAATCGAGAAGCAGTCATGCACCTCAGCAAAGTCGATATCGTTAATACTCAATCCAGCCTGCTGCAATGCCTTCTGACTAGCGACTTTGGCGGCGTTGATGGTAGTGATATCATCACGTCCATGCAGGGCGATACTATCTGTTGCCTGACCACTTCCAATGATTCGAACAATAGGTGCACCAAGTTTCTTCGCGACATCGAGGGATGCGACAATAACTGCGGCTGCACCATCAGTCACCGGGCTGCAATCCAGAATATGCAGAGGATCGGCGACCATTGTCGAATTCAACACACCTTCCAGTGTGATTTTTGACGGAAATTGTGCGAAGGGGTTAAGGTTGCCATTTGCATGGTTCTTTACGGATATGGACGCCAGCATTTCCGATGTGGTGCCATATTTTGCCATGTGTGCGGATGCCATCATCGCATAGAGACCGGGGAATGTTGCACCGTGGAAGCCTTCATAGTCGGCATCTGCGGCGGTAGCGAGGGCGTACGTTGCCATGCCGCCATCCACATCGGTCATTTTTTCGACACCACCGGCGAGTACGACATCACTCATACCGCTCGCGACTTCGATGTATGCCTGACGGAAAGCTACTCCACCAGATGCACACGCACTTTCGACACGTGTTGCCGGAATCGGTGCGACACCGAGATAGTCTGCCATAAGGCTGCCGATATGTTCCTGCCCGACAAAAAGACCACCGGACATGCAGCCGATGTACATGGAATCGATCTTGTCTACACCGGCATCCGTCATCGCGGCTTTGGCAGCTTCCACAAACAGATTACGGAAACTCTTCTCCCAAAGCTCACCGAATTTGGTCATGCCGATGCCAATCACTGCTACATCGCGCATTTTGTCTTCCTTCTTTTTAGTGCTTTTCTTTGATTTTATCGTTTTTCGTTTTTTCTTGATATCTGAAAAACATCATGCTGATGCAATTCAGTGTTCCGCAACATCTGAAGATGTTGCGATTAATCCATATCACTTTCTTCCAGCCAATCTTCGGAATCCAAAACTTGCCAATCCTCAAGCATATCTGCATGGATAACAGACATTTCCCTGGCGGTATCAGCTAATTCTTGTTTTAGTGCTTCCCACTCTGCTTTTGTGTAGTTCACTCTGCACACTTTGAATGATTTCCACTTTTCTAACATTACCTCTTCAACATCTTCGGATGTTGAAGAACTGTGTATTCTGTATAAACCGCGGTTGTCCAACAAATCAAGCTTACTTATATCGTTCCGCAACATCCGAAGATGTTGCGGGTGCAAGGCAACGTCAAAAGTTCACCAATCCAACCATTCCTTCCAAATAGGCAATGGTCCTGAATGGTTTTCCAAGTAGGCTTTAGCACTAGACCAATACCAATCTTCAGGTTTCTTTACCAATTCAGCGCGAACCGGATTTGTTTGGATATAGTTAAACTTAGTAATCGCAACTTCTTTTGTCATAATCGCTTGCCTGTCAAATCCCTTCTGCCACAATAAACCAGCCAAAGTAAGGTATTTAAGAGTCTTCTGTGACAATCGTTTTTTGAAGTTTTGCACAAAACGTGAAAGCTCACTTCCTTGTATTAGTAACATGATATGCAAATGGCTAGGCATAAAAACATATGCCATCAACTTAGCTTCGTGCTGATCAATACGGTAGCTTAATTCTTCCGCTTGAGCTTTGTAGACTCCGTTTATCTTTCCCAATGGTCGATGATTTGCAAAGCTAGTAGTGACAAAAAAACACGAACCGTACTTTTGGTTGTCGAACCGTAACCCCATATCACACCCTTGGTACTAACTGATAAAGCACTCCCTTCAACATCTTCGGATGTTGAAGAACGTATAATAATCCTGTATCGTTCCACAACATCCGAAGACGTTGTGGAGTTAAGTGGATATATTAATTCTAGCTGTTCTTCCGAATCTTGCGACGGTACTTCGCATATTCACCATAGCTTAGGTAATGCTTATCATCATCCAACTGTGGACGAGTGAATGGTGCGTTATTGCGAACATTTTCAATTTCATCAGTCACTGTGAAGACAAAACCATCTGAACCCGCACCCGAACCATAACTCACCATAAATATCTTGTCACCCGGTTTGGCTACATCAAGAATTGCGCTCAGTCCCAGTGGTGATGCGCCTGAATAGGTGTTTCCGAGCCACGGAGTCAGCCAACCAACCTTAAACTGCGGTGAATCGATATCAAAGCCCATCATCTTGGCGGCACGTTGCGGGAATTTGCCGTTCGGCTGGTGGAACACACAGTAGGCGAAATCTTCAGGTTTCATTCCACTGTTTTCCATCAAGGCATTTGCTGCGCCTAGAGTGGTACGGAAATAGGCTGGTTCGCCCGTAAAACGACCCGCATGTTGTGGATAATGTTCATGCTCACGTCGCCAGAAATCCGGAGTATCGCTCATCCAGGAAACAGTATGATCGACAGTCGCAACGACTTTGTCAGTTCCGAAAATAAATGCTGCCGCACCTGCACTGGCGCTGTATTCGAGGGCATCACCCGGTGCACCCTGGCTGGTATCCGCACCGATACCCATGGCATACGGCATCTCGCCGGCTTTGACATGGGAATGAGCGACATACATCGCTTCGCTGCCCGCTTTGCAGGCAAATTCGAAGTCTGCGCAATGAGTAAAATGACCGCATCCGATCGCTTCGGCGACTGTTGTGCCGGAGGGTTTTACAGCATAAGGATGGGATTCACTTCCGATATAAAGCGCACCAATTAATGTGGGATCAATGCCAGCACGAAGCAGAGCGTAACGTGATGCTTCTACTGACAGAGTGATTACATCCTGATCGGGGGATGGTACAGATTTTTCAAACAGCAGCAGTCCCTTTTTGTAGCTCGGTGCATCAGCACCCCAGACTGCAGCAATGGTTTCAAGTTTGATACGGTTACGTGGGATATCCGCACCCCAGCCGATAATACCGACTGCCATGATTCCTCCTTAAACTGTTACCAACCTGTAAACACAGGCGATTTTTATGTAGTTTGTATTATTTGTAACATGAATAAACGGGAATATACCGAAGGTAAAAGATAACGAGTACGTTGTCTCTATACAATGGTAAACCCAAATGTTAGGTGAGCTTATCCCTTCCTTTGTGAAATCTTTCTGTAATGGTTAGGAGAGGGTGCGATGCAACCAGTAGCTTGGGGTTTTGCATGTGGAATATACTGCTCCAGTGAACACTCACCTGGACTTAAAAAAAATGAATCTTTTGGGCAAATCGATTTCGAAATGGTAGAGGTCGCGAAAAAAATACATAATTCGATTACACTAAACTTGCAAGGTCAAGCAGCTAGTATGTATTTTACATAAATGACAACTTAAGGTAGTTCGATCTTAAGGAAAGTAAAATATCTCCAATAATAAAATGCTTACAAGGTAGCAACGTATTTCTGATTTTCACTGAATATAAACAGAACCGCCAATTGGAAGGGGGAATGATGCGTCCTACTCATTCAAGACAATATCCAAACTTCCTGTTTATAATCATCCTGCTTATTCTCATTACCGCGGAATCTTCTCATGCAGTATTTTTTTCCAGGGATATTCGTACGGTACCTGAGGAACCTTTGCCGGGAATTCCAACCATTACTCAGTTTGAATTGAGCACATGGGATCAATGGGGATATGATCTTGATAGTCTTGAAACTCATCTTGGAGACCAAACCCTCGAGCTTTCGTTCTACTACTCCACTTGGCCTTATTTTTTCTATCTCTTCGCTGAGGTTAATGTTATTCATGAGTGGGAAGCACTTAGAGCCGGGGAGTATTCACTTGTCTGCAATGTATTTATAGATGGGGAGCTGGATTTTAGTTGGTCAGATGATTTTAGAGTAACTCATGAAGGAGAACCACCCTTACAAATTGTTCTTCCCGCAAATCGTTATTACTTGTACAGCTTTCCATTTCAACCTGAACAACCATCTCCTTCAGAGCTTGTAGCCAGTTTACTGAGCCGTCCTTCAACGGTGATGTATGAAGATTTAAGACATCAACATGATATAATAGAAGGATATGGAGAGCTAGATTTGATTGGATTCGGAAATTATTTCATGGGGCGTGCCGAGAATGATTTCGATCCATTTATGGCTGCCAGGATTTTTGTTGAAACTCAGGATACACTACTGTTTTACGGTGATCCAATTGATCCTGAACAGGAATATCAGTTTTATCTGGATCGCTGGTCGATATTGGGGCATCCATACTGGGAGGATGTTCCTGTTGATGTTGCACTTGATGAGGTGGCAGATCATCTCCAAATATTGCTGAGTGACGATGGAAAATTCTGGATTCCTAACCTTGTCAATTCGCTGAATGTTCTTGAGCCGACAAAAGCTTACTACGCTTATTTCGATGAAACAGTAACTTTCCAGTATCCCCAGGAATTCTTAACCACTCCACCGGATTATCCACTTGAAATCGTTCAAAATGAGGTTCCAGAGCTGGGCTTTCCGTTGGTCATACTTGTCGAAGCACCTGAAACCGAAAGCAATGAAACGCTGAGTGTAAGAATTGACACCGATCAGGGAAAATCCTTTATAAAGGGGTTGGATTTGGAAAACGCTTCTGTAACACCTGTTGTAGTGTGGTTAGAATCTCCACTGGATGACGGAAACCTACCAGGCAACAGCATTCTGGAGGTGACAATCCAGAACTCTGAACATGGTACTGTCTTTCAGGAATTGGTTGAGTACAATGGTGAACCATATCTTTGGCTGAATCCGGAATTAAACTCTGTCGTAGAAGAAACAAGCCTTCCCGAAGAGTTCGAAATCATATCCATTTTCCCGAATCCATTCAATTCACTGACAACGGTTGCGGTAAAACTTCCAGAACAAGGTGTCGTTCATTACTCATTAACAGACTTACTCGGTAAAAGAGTTCTTGAAAACAGTTTCACAAGACGGGTTGGTTTACAGGAAATTGTCATCAATGGCGAGTCGCTTGCTTCCGGGCTGTATTTTCTTCGAGTCGATTTTCAAGGAAGCAGTAGAATGCGTAAATTGGTTCTGATGAAATAATTCATCTAGAACAAAGGTCAGAATAGTCACAAGCATTTTTTGTAAATCAAGCAATTCATGAGGTAGGTGTGAGAATTCTACTATATGCTGTGATGGTTTTCCTGATAGCAGTTCACTGTCATGCAACAGATGCCAGGAAAATCGATATCCGTACCTCCGCGGTGATCCAGCATCTCTCGGTGGCGCAGGGAACTTTTCGCTCCTACTCTTATAATCAGCAGGAAGCAGAACGTGAGAGCATGGGGCTTTCAGCGACTTATGTCTACCATGTGCAGAAACATTTTCATGCCGGAGTGAATTTTGAGTTGGCATCACCCCTGAATTTTGATGGTAAGAACTGGGACCTGGGAAGACCAGCCTATATCCTCGATTTTGAACCACAGTTTAATCTTACCCCGAGTGATGATGTCGGTATTCAACTTGGTTTTATTATCGGTGCAAACTTTTTACCAGAGATTTACAGCGTGGAAACAAGATATAATGTCGAATTCCTGCGTGGATATTTTGTCGGGATGAGGCTGGCGATGGATGAAAACACCGGCTTCTTTTTCCAGTATGGTGTACGCTATAGTAACTTCGCAGATACTTATTATGCTGCTCCAACAATGCCAGGAGAAAGTGAGAGCGGCATTTATCTCTATCCTCACACCAACGTTTCGTATAATAATTCAGGAGCCTATTTGAAAATCGGCTTTTCGCATTTGCTGAAATAACTCCAATTCTACTCCTGAATTCCCCTTTCGGTCTCCCATTTTTTTCTTATTATTTTTCTCCAACTATTTACTTGATTGATCGATCAACATATTTTCTCCCCTTCAACACATGGAGGAAAGTATATGGAAAATATGTACATCAATCATTGGGCAGTCCTGGTCGCGACTGTTTCGGATTTTCTGGTGGGAGCTTTGTGGTATTCACCGCTTTTGTTCGCCAAGCCGTGGATGGCGGTTAATAATTTCAGCGAGGAAGACCTGAAAAAAGGCAATATGGGAGTAATTTTTGGTTTAACCTTTGTATTGTCTCTGATTATCTCTTACAACCTCGCCTTTTTTCTCGGTGACGACGCTACAACCGCAACCTGGGGGCTGACCGCTGGTCTGCTGGCAGGGGTTGGATTTGTGGCAACTGGGTTTACAATTGTCAGCTTATTTGAAAAACGCTCGCTGAAATATATCCTGATCAATTGTGGCTATCTGATTGTGGGTTTCGCTTTGAAGGGCTGGATTATTGGAGTATGGCGGTAGGTAATATGATAAAGCGCGAGGGATTTCTCCTTCGCGCTTCATCATATTTCGTTCATATTCAATTTTGTGTGAAATAAGTTCCGCAACATCCGAAGATGTTGCGGAATTTTTAAGAAAGCCAGATTGACTACTTTAGAAGCATAATTTTCTGCGTAATGTGCTGTCCTTCGAACTGGACATCCATGAAGTACATTCCGGAGACCATCTCTTTTCCAGCTTGTGACACATCAAAATCATAACGATTGTTACCAGCTTTGAAGTGATTGCTTACACTGGCAACCTGCTGTCCAAGCATATTAAACACTGAGATTGTAACTTCGCCCGAATTGGGCAAGCTGAATGGAACAGTGACACTCGGGTTGAATGGGTTCGGGTAACTGGCATGCACAATAAATTCCTGAGGTATCGTAACCTCAACCAATTCCAAACCGACAGTAGAGTATGCGCCTTCACCGAGTTTTACATCAGTTGGATTCATACAGACCGCGAGTTTATCACCAGCAGCATCTACAACACGAACTCTCATGCTGTTTCCAGCGGTGAAACCACTCAGATTGTGCTCATCATCACCCTGCCAGGTGATTACTGGAGTAATATCATTATCTTCAAGAACCGCGGCTTTACCGACCAGCGTGCTGTTATCATAGACTTCAATAATCGACGCTCCAGCATTCACCAGTTCCTCTGATAGATCAAACATCACGATGTAGGGAAGCCCCGTAGCTTGAGGTGCACCTTCAACATTCGGAACATCCACTACTTCATTCGATTGCGGAAGAGTAGCAAGCATATCCATTTGCTGATACTGGAAGTTGATATTTTCATTGACAAATATCTGGTATCCAGTTCCGGGTACAAGATTGCCCATCGTGTTCAATGGAACTGCGGGTACCCAGAAACCACCCTCATCATTGATGATAATCTCAATTTGTGGTGCGATATGTGCCAAAGCGTTCTCAACATTCACCTCATCCTGGAAGGGATAACCGATCCAGTTCCAGGTGCCAGTACTTGCAGAATACTCTGTAGCTGGATCCATCGGCAAACCTTCAATGATCCATTCATCTTCTGATAAGGTAAATAATTTATAGCCAAAGGAAGGATTAATATCACCGATTACATCAATAATCCCAGGCACATAAAAACCACCGAGATGCGAATAGACAATCTGCAGGTCGTCAATGGTCTGGAAGACACTTGCAACATTTAAATCTTCAAAAATCAGATTTGTTGAAACCAGCTCATAGATATTTGCATTGACTGGAACCGTCAGGGTCAGGGTTTCATTGCCACCAAATCCACCTTCGGGTCCACCAGCAATATCGGAGAGATGAGCAACATCATAGACCAGGTGCGGCGGATATTCGTCGAATGTCATTTCATAAGCGATTCCATCCAATTCCCAGCCATTCACATAACCATCCCAGAATGCGACCGCAATCGCATCATAGTCAAGGTTCAGGGTGAATAAAGCTAGCCAGAAATCGTCATCCAGAGTGAAATCAGCATGCATTGGGAAACCATCATTGAAGTAGAAGTGTTCTTCTCCCTCATTGAGCCAGTTGCCATCCATGTCGAAGACCTGATATTCAGCATACATCCAGAGTTGGTTTTCCAAGTCAGGATCAGGGCAATAGAATCCGAGAATTTCCATCGGTATGTCTGGAGTGACCACAATGTTCTTAATGATCAGGTGGATTTCAATATCCTCATCAATACCACCCATGGGAACTGTAATTTCCGCACCAGAGACACCAGCCATGTAGATTTCAAAACTTTCACCAAGCATTGGATATTCAGTGAGATCATAGTCTGGAATAATGAACGGTTCACCTTCCAGCACAAACTCACCGCCACCTTCTGATATCAGGATCGGTTCAGGCATCCCAAATGGTTGGAAGTACAACAAGTAGTTGAGTGTGTTTTGTCCTTCAATCCCGGGTGTCAGCGCAAAGTTGAGGACGTTGTCTCCCTCAGCAAGAACAACATCCTCGGTATACAACTGATATCCATCTGCATCAATAAAAACTATGTACTCACCAGCGGGAATATCTAGAATACCGTATAATCCAAACTCATTGGTTTGACCATTGTAATTATTGAAGTAAACATCAACACCGGAAACTGGTAGATCGGTTTCAAAGTCTGTGACCATTCCAGCTACATTTGCAGCAGGAGGTGCCCCAAAACGTCCCGCCTCACCGAAACCAATCTCACTCAGATGAGTTGTCTGCATTATCCAATGGGGTGGAAGATCGATCATCATTTCATCTACAATCCCCTCATCTGTCCAGTGATCACCCATCCAGAAACTTGCATCAAAGTCAGTATATTCCAAACCAAACATCACCATCAACAATGCGAAGCTCTCATCAATGGTGAAATCCATCTGAAGTGGGAATTCATCCTCGAAGTAAAAATCTTCGCCATTATTCAGTGGTTCACCATCAGCGTCAAAAACATTAAACTCGATCAGGGACCATAGAGAATTATCCAATGGATTATCAGGGGATACGATACCGGTCAATTCCATTGGAATGTCGAGTTCGACCATGAGATTCTTGAAGATCACATCGATCTGGATGTCCTGGTCAATTGCGCCATCTGGAACCAGTAATTCCGTTCCAGCGATAGCAGACATATAGACGTTGAAGCTTTCTCCAATTCCTGGAATAATTGTGAGGTCATATTCCGGAATCACAAATGGTTCACCCTCTTCAACCACAGCGGGTAGTAACGAAACAAGAATTGGATCTTCAGGAGGTAACGGTGGCGGCACATACACCTGGGCATAGATGTTGTAAGTGATTGTACTGGGTTGTTCACCCTGGGCTTGATCAAGACCAAAATTGATCTCATTGGTACCCTCTACAATTTCTTCTGTACCCGTATATGTATCATAACCCGCTGCTGAAACTGAAACATCATAAATACCTACTGGTATATCCAATAATGCATATATCCCTGCGAAAGGATCTCCAGCAGTGGTTGTTTCAAAATCACCAAATTGCACTGTTGCCCCAACAATAGGCAGTAGGGTTGTGTTGTCATAAACCAGTCCGCCAATATTACCAACCATCACTCCACCAAAGCGACCTTCTTCACCGAATCCAACTTCAGACAGGTGACCTAGATCGCAAACGAAATGCGGTGGCAGATCACCTGCCAAATCGCTGCTAATCCCTTCGAGTGACCATGCATCACCCATCCAATACCCGGCTTCAAGGTTGGTGTACTGCAACCCGAAAAGCATCATCATTGCTGCGAAATCCTGGTCAATAGTGAAGTCAATATTCATCTGGTTGTCATTGAAGAAATTAAAATCTTCACCATCGTTCAAGGGATTGCCAAGTGCATCCATCACATCGTACTTCACGAAGGACCAGAGAGAGCGATCAAGGTTGTCATCTGGTGAAACAATCCCAGTCAGGTTGGGTGGATCATCCATGGAAATTGCGAGATTCTCGAAGGTCATATTGATGATTATGTCCTGGTCGAGGCTGCCCTCGGGAATCGTAAATTCTGTTCCTGCTATCGCCATAAGGTAGACATCAAATCCATCACCAAGACCCGGGATGTGATCGAGGTTATATTCCGGCATGACGAAGGTTTCACCTTCTGTCACCACTGCCGGGATCAATGACACTGGAATCGGATCTTGTGGCGGGAAGGGTGGTGGCACGTAGACCTGCGCCAGCACATTGTAGGTGATAGTAAATCCTGGCTCTCCTTCAGGTTCAAGGCTGAAGTCGAACTGGTTGTTGCCTTCAACCACAGTGCACATATCGGTCAGGGTGGTGTACCCATCCATCGAGACGGTTACGTCATAATCGCCGGTGGGAATTTCCACAAAACCATACCCACCAGGTATAGGTTGTTGAAGTGTTACTGTTTCAAACTCGCCAAACTGCACTGTCGCCCCGATAATCGGGAACCCTGTCTGTAAATCCGTGACAATACCGCCGATATTGCCCACTTGCAGGGGGTTCAATCCAATTTCATGGGGCATGTCATCTTGGATATAGATATCTTCTGTGTAGGTCTGGTAGCCCTCTGCCTCAATGACCACAGTATATGTTTCATGAAGAAGAACATGCATCCACTGCGCCATCCCGTTCACATTGGTGAGTTGAGTTTCACCATCGAAAGTGACCGATGCTCCTTCAATGTGTTGATCGGTTTGGCTGTCATGAACAAGGAAAACAACAGCATCAGCA
>JAIOHU010000164.1 GCA_019912845.1 bacterium | reverse complement strand
TTATAGGTGGGAATGGCATATTTAAAGTATTTAGGATAAATGATTTAAATGATATTGAATTTGTGGCTGACTACGAATTTGGCGGACTTTTCGTAAAAATGATTGTTGAGTCCCCCTATATGTACCTAATACTTGGAGGTAGTAGATTTTTAATTCTCGATATTTCTGACATAGATAATATTGTTGAACTATCCAGGATTTCTATTGAAATTCAACATCAAATTGTTTTTAAAGAAGATAATAATATTTATGGATATGTTAGTTATAGTGATGTTTTAGGTATGGGCTACTATATAATAATAAATGTAGAAGATCCTTATCACCCATTTGTTTCGGGCAAATTTATAAATAATTTTTCAAATGGTTTTGGTAAAGTTGCTGATTCAAACTATGCGGTTGGGACAACTAGAAATCATGATGATATTGGTACATTTACAATCTTCAACTGTTCTCCTGCTTTATCGCTTCCTCAGAGAATACCTTTCTCAGATAACCGTTTTCATCTGATATCACCACATGTTTCTCCAGATTCATTGACACCACATTATTTGTTCAGGTCCGTGGAACATTTGCAGATTGCCTATCAGGATAATGGGAGTATCTACATTCCTGAGGTTGTTGATACCATTGAGGAGTTGGATTTGAGCAAGGCGTTGAAGGTTTTTGTCTCAGAAGCCGACACCCTGATTCTCCCTTATCAGCTTGATCCCGACCGTGGCGCAATTCCCACAGTGGATGCTGAGTTCATTGATCCTGATACAGAATATCATGTTGATGCGAACCGTTGGAGTTGGGTAGGCTATCCCTTCCCTTATCCTCGTCCCGTGCAGGAAGCACTTGATTTCATGTACGATGAGATATCAATCATTATGGATGATGAGGGGAATTTTTGTATACCCAATTTCGTTGACACCATTGAAGAGTTTCAGCCGGGTCAAGGCTATTATGTATTCAGTGGATTCGATTGGGTTTTCCAGTATCATGTACCAGATGATGTTGATCCATGGGAAGGTTTTCCTTTCGACGACGAAGAGGATGGCTTGAACCGTGCGACGAAAAATGCATTCACTGAAGTCCAACCCACTGGAAGACCGTATGTAGTGCTTGTACATCCAGACGAGACACTGCAAAACCTTGAACCAGCCAGTATCGAGGTATACGATGGCGAAACACTGGTGGGAGCATCCGATTGGAACAATGAATCCGATATCCACCCGGTAGTCTGCTGGCAGGGATTCCCGGAATATGGACTGGTGGGGTTTACGCCGGGGAATGAGATCATAGCGAGGGTCTTGGATTCTGATGGTAGAATAGTTGGAAGCTCAATTACGAAGGACGAACGAGAATTAATTACGAAAGACGAATTACGAATTACGAATGATCTCCCACAGGATCATAGGGAAGCCAGAGGATCTAGTCAAAAGCTTGATTCTAGTCATCAAAATGGTGTTTCCTCTGTTTTCTCTGTGTCCTCTGTGGTTCAATCGGGTTCGCTTTTTGGGGAAGGACCGTACGCTGAGGTAACAGTATCTGCCAGCTCGACAGCCGAAGCGTCTTTACCGGGCGGATTTGTGCTTGGAACTGTCTATCCCAATCCCTTCAATTCAACCTTAACCGTACCTTTCACCTTGCCAGCGCAGAGAGAGGTACGTTTTCAACTCTTCAACACCCTCGGTCAGTTGCAGTTTGAGCAGGTAGGGATGTATCCATCGGGTCAGCAACGGTTTACCATAAACGCTGGCGAGGAGTTGGTGAGTGGGGTGTACTTCCTGAAGGTGCAAACAGGTAGTGAAAATGCTGTGCAGAAGGTGATTTTGTTGAGATAGTGCTTGGCCCTGGATTTATCCAGGGTCTAATAGATCGGCTTAGAGAATCAAGGGAATTATTAGACTTGGGATAAATCCCAAGCCAAATGTTACCACGCTGGCATGATTTAAGAGGCAAGCCATCAGATCAAAATTATTCTTCAGTAGTATCTGTCTGAATAGATCGGCTTAGAGAGTCAAGGGAATTATTAGACTTGGGATAAATCCCAAGCCAAATGTTATCACGCTGGCATGATTTAAGAGGCAAGCCACAAGATCAAAATTATTCTTTAGTGGAGTCTAACTGGGAAGAATCCTGTTCTGCTGGCGTTGTGCTCTCTTCTGATTCTTGTTTTTTCGGTGGGACGACATAAGTTCGGCGTATGCCGGTTTCATTCACCCAGACAATCATGACCTGTTCCAGTTCGCCCGGAACACCGAGGTCTTTATCACCGAGGAAAAGCTGCATATTGCCGGCATTGCCGAGAATAACCTTAAAAGAGGATTCCGCAGCAAAGGTGAGTTCGTTATCCTTCCAGAGGACAACATCACCGAGCGCGTCTTCACTGCCATCAACATTCACGCGTATGTAACACTGTCCAATCGCACGTGCTACCAGACGCAGGCTGTCATCATCAGCGGAAACTACTGGAGGCGGGATTTTTTCCTGGACGAGAGTTGTTTCATTGGCAAGTTCAGGTTGGGCAATTGTTGTGTCCTTCTTCTCAGTAACCACTTGTGATCTTTTTGGGATTTCCTGTTTTATTTTGGATGGCTGGATTGCAGGCAGGGTATCACCCGAAGTTTCATTTGACTCACCAACCATTTCGTTATGTTCTCGTACGGTCTGGTCAAATGCAATCTCTTCAACATCTTGCGGGTTGTCATTAAAGAAAATTGTGAGGGTTATTATCACGAGAACAGCAATTCCTAGCGCGACAGCTCCAAAGACATAAATTCTGGTGGGAAAATATCTGAATGCCCGTCTCATTTTTCCACTGAAACTTGAACTTGGACCATAGCTGTCCCTGTCGACAAATCCACGAGTCAGTTCGCCCTTACGTCCAGAAGACTGATCCTTTAACTCCTGAACCTGTGTCTTTCGGATTTGTTTACGTGCGGGTTCTGTGATCTGGTCAAATTCACTGAGAACTTCAGCAACATCAAGTCCAACGATTCGGGCGTATGTTTGCATGAAAGAGCGAACATAGGGCAGAGGCAAAAAATCCCAATCACCATCTTCTATTCGCTTCAGGTAAGCGACAGAGATTTTACTC
>JAIOHU010000163.1 GCA_019912845.1 bacterium | reverse complement strand
GCAGTATATTTCAGTGACAAATATCACTAAACAATTTTGCTGTCTTGCAACAAAAAATTATAGTTTTACAAATGACCGTAGCGACGGAGCTGCGGTCATTTTTCTGATTAAGACCCAGTGCTTGATCTGAATATCTGTGAGTATTAAAATTCAAAAGTTCGTACCGACAATTCTGATGTCTCAGTGATGATTGGCTCTCATTCCTAATTATATCAAGTAGCGCATGAAAATCCTTTATATAAGCCCACAACATGTATCAGGTACTCTCGACCTCTGGAAAGCGGAGCACGAACGGCGTGGAAATATTTGTCGATTTGTTACACTGATGCCAACACCATTCGGATTCAAAGAAGATATCTGCCTCAACCTCCCTCTGCATCCCGACAAATCATGGATCAAAGATATACGAAACCATCTTTACAAAATAACACGAGGTCCTTTAGGTGAGGATACTCCAATATTACAAAAACCACCATTCCGTCAAGGCGATGGAGTCCTGCCAGACCTCTTTTTTAAGTTTCGAGATTTAGTGATAGCTCCCCGTGTGCTCGATGCAATCCGTAAATACAAACTCGATGAGTTCGACATCATTCATTTAGATCAAGGTGCAGGTTTTTTCCGCAATGCAAGGGTCATTCGCAGATGGAAAGAACAGGGAAAGCACATCGTCGCATTTTATCATGGAAGTGATATGCGAAATCGAGGTATATTCCCAAATATCGACAAATTATTATCCCTCCGTCTCACAAGTGAAGTAGATCTTCTCCATTTGGATGAACGTCTGCGCTATCTTTTTTTACCCTTCGATACTTCAAAGTGGACTCCAGCAAATCGTATTCCAAAAAATGATGCTAAGATCAGAATTGTTCATGCAGCGCGTGTCCGATCCTTCAAGGGAACAGACAAAATCATTGGGGTCGTGGAGAGATTGAAAAAACGACATCCGATTGAATTTTCACTCATTGAAAATGTTTCGCATGATGATGCCATGAAGATGAAGTTATCAGCGGATATCGCTATTGATCAGATTGCTGACACGGGTGGCTGGGGATACGGAATGAGTAGCGTGGAATACCTCAGCCTGGGGATACCAACCTGCACTTCAATGGTGCCTGAAATGATTGATTTTATTCCTGATCACCCTTTTATCGCTGTTACTCCAAATTCTCTGGAAGAAGAATTGGAGAAGCTGGTGAAGGATGAAACTTTCCGAATCAAAAAAGGTCTGGAAGGACGCACATGGGTAGAAAAATATCACGACATCAAGTCTGTTGGGGATCAGTTGTATGAGTATTATGCTGAAATTGGTGCAATCTCCTGAAGTATTTGATTTACAACTAGGGCAATGTTCAAACGCCAATTCATGAATCACTCTGTGACTCAATCCACTATCCAACGATTAAAAAAGCCAGTTGTGTTTCCACAACCGGCTTTTGAATATAGACATTTTATAAGAATCAATTCTTCTTGTCAGGTGTTAATTCACCATCATCTTCACTTTCAAAGTAGATATGATCCTCTTTGTAACGAATCTTTATTTTGCTGCCGTCTGAGATGCTTTCTTTCAATATCTCCTCAGCGAGCGGATCCTCAATCAGTCGTTCCATAGTTCGACGTAATGGACGTGCGCCTGTCTGGTAACTGAAACCTTTGTCGCAGATAAACTCTTTCGCGGCTTGCGTTGCCTCGAGGGTAATTCTACGATCCGCAAGTCTCTCATTGATTTCAGAAAGGTAGATGTCTTCGATCTTCATGATATGTTCACGTTCCAGTTTACGAAACACGATCATCTCATCAAGACGGTTCAGGAATTCCGGACGGAAAACCTGTTCAGCCTGTCCGCTCATCTTCTCTTTCATGTGCTCATACGAGGAACCTGCGGTTTCTTCATCAAAACCGATGGCATTCTTTTTAGCCTCACGAGTCCCCAGGTTAGAGGTCATGATTATGACTGTATTGCGGAAATCAACTCGTCTCCCACTCCCATCAGTGAGTTCACCTGCATCTAAAACCTGTAACAGCACATTGAATGTGTCAGGGTGCGCCTTTTCGACCTCATCGAGTAGAACAACAGAGTATGGCTTGCGACGTACCTTTTCGGATAACTGACCGCCTTCATCATAGCCAACATAGCCAGGAGGTGCACCAATCAGTCGACTGACATTAAATTTCTCCATGTATTCTGACATATCTACACGGATCAGTGCATTTCTATCCTCAAAAAGATGTTCAGCGAGCACATGCGCCAACTCAGTTTTGCCAACACCAGTGGGTCCCAGAAAGATAAAACTGCCAATTGGACGGCTTGGGCTACGTAATCCAGTTCGACTACGCCGTATCGAACGAACAAGTTCATCAATCGCTTCATCCTGACCGATGATCTTTGTCTTGAGCACGTCCTTCATCTTGATAAGACGCTGCCCTTCGGTAACTGCGACACGATTAACCGGAATACCAGTCATCATGCTGACGACATGAGCGATGTCTTCTTCGTTGACATCAATTGGATCTGCTGTTTCGCTGGATTCCCACTCTTTACGTGCCTCTGCAAGACTCTCTTCCAGCTTACGTTTGGTATCACGAAGTTCTGCAGCTTTCTCGTATTCTTGCGCTTTTACCAGCTCATCCTTCTTCTGCTGAAGATTCTCAATATCTTTTTCCAATTCAAGGATGTTGTCTGGAATAACCAGGTTTAAAAGCCTCATTCTACTGCCAGTTTCATCCATCACATCAATCGCTTTATCTGGCAGGAAACGGTCGGTGATATACCGATCAGCGAGCATAACGGCATGACGTAAAGCATCCTCGGAATAGCTGACTCCATGATGATCTTCATAATTTTTCTTCAGTCCCATGAGAATCTGGATGGTCTCTTCCTTATTGGGTGGGTCTACCATCAGTTTCTGAAAACGTCGTTCGAGGGCTCCATCTTTTTCAATATTCTCACGATACTCTTTCATCGTTGTCGCACCGATACACTGCAACTCACCGCGTGCGAGAGCTGGCTTGAACATATTGCTGGCATCCAGGCTGCCCGAGGCTGACCCTGCACCAACAATTGTATGTAGTTCATCAATAAAGAGCACGACGTCATTATTCTTTTCAAGCTCCGCCAGCACAGATTTAACTCGCTCTTCAAACTGTCCACGATATTTTGTTCCTGCGACCATAGCCCCAAGATCAATTGCAATCACACGTTTATTGAAGAGTACCGGACTTACTTTCTGCTGAATAATGCGCAGTGCAAGACCTTCCACAATTGCTGTCTTGCCAACCCCGGGCTCACCAATGAGAACAGGGTTGTTCTTCTTACGTCGACTCAAAATTTGAGCTACACGTTCTATCTCTTTATCACGACCGATAATCGGATCCAACTTGCCTTCTCTTGCAAGTTTTGTAAGATCTCGGCCGAAATGATCCAGGACTGGAGTTTTACTCTTGCTCTTGGCAGGCGTAATGTCTCCCCTGGCTTCTGGTTCTTCACCTTTCATCTGATCCAACCCGTTTTTGACCGTCTCATGTGTTACTCCAAAATCCTGTAGCACTTGAGCGGCTAGTCCATTAGTGTCTTTTGTCAAAGCGAGTAAAAGATGCTCTGTACCAATATTTTCGGCTGAGAGGTTTTTCCCTTCGATATAGGAAACCTTCAGAATTTTTTCTGCACGCTTTGTAAATGGGATATTCCCGGTACGTAACGTTGATGTAGGAGGTTCGATTGAGTCCTCAATCGCTTGCTTGATCTCTTCGAGTTCAATATCAAGACTTTTCAATAATTCAACTGCGGCGCCCTCGCCCAGTTGAATTAACCCGAGCAATAGATGCTCTGAACTGATGCTTTCGTGCCCCATACGCAACGCCTCCTCGCGTGCATATTGAATTGCCTGCTGGACACGAAATGAAAACCGGTTTGTCATAAACGGAAAACCCAATGTTAAACCCTTTCCCGGTTATACCCGGGATCGCTGCAAATTGTTCTAGTTCTTTCACCCGGATATTGTTCAACTGCCTCCCTTCAAGATAAAAACAACAAGAAAACAGAGAAATGATGTACATCACCACGTGGAAAGAATTGGTTACTCTTAGATGTATCTATATGATACGAAGCAAATCTTTAAATCCAAATTGGAATACTTACTCCCGAGATAATTCACTTAGTGTTGCTCACGAGTCTCTTACGAAATTCTGCCATCAACGAGCGTGATTACTCGATCCGCTTTTTTTGCCCACTCTTCATTGTGAGTAACAACGATTACTGCAGCATCACGTTCACGGGCAAAACGTACCAGATCATCCTCCAGTTTTTTCCCGGTCACACGATCCAGATTACCCGAAGGCTCATCAGCAAGCACAAGCGATGGACTATTGATTAATGCCCTCGCTACCGCAACACGCTGTTGTTCTCCACCGGATAGTTCCGCTGGTTTATTGTTTAAACGATTTTCCAAGCCCAATAAAGTGAGCAATTCACGTGCCGGAGAAATTGCTTCTGAAGCACTTTGGCCAGAAATTAATTTTGGCATCATGACATTCTCAAGAGCCGAAAAACCTGGAAGCAAATGATGAAATTGAAAGATAAATCCTATCTCGTTATTTCTAAGTGTGTTACGTTGCAGTTCTGTGAGTTTGCTTAAATTTTTGCCCTGAATTTTTACCACACCACCTGTGGGCTGTTCAAGTGATCCCAGGATGTGCAACAGCGTTGATTTTCCAGCGCCTGAAGGTCCCACTACCGCGGTAAATTCACCTCTGGATACGGTCATGTTAACTTCATCAAGCACCTGTATCTTACGTTTTTCGAGAAGAAAATGTTTTTCCACACTTTCGGCTTGAATCAATATTTCACCATTTAGATTATTCATATCGTATCGCTTCAACTGGATCGAGTGCGGCTGCACTTCTCGCTGGATATACCGCAGCCAGGAGGCAGAGAATTACACCAATCACCCCAACCGCAAGAAAATCCCAGAATTGCATGAGGACTGGCAATTTACTCAGTAGATAGATATCGGAAGGTAAGCTGATAAATCCGTAAGTCTGTTGAGCCCATAAGATAACAAAACCCAGACTTAAACCAAAAATCGTTCCAAGCAATCCAACCACCAATCCCTGAAACACAAATATCCTGGCGACATCAGTGCGACTGGCTCCCATCGCCACAAGGATGCCTATCTCTTTCCGTTTCTCCATCGTGACCATCACAAGAGTCGAGATTATGTTAAAAGCGGCAACCAGAATGATCAGACTGAGGATCGTGAACATTGCCCATTTTTCAAGCTGCATCCAACTGAAAAGCGTTTTACGCATTTCAAACCATGTTCTCGGATACCAGGGATAGCCGATTTTATCGTTTATCTCAGCCTTAACATTCGCAGCTTCTTTCAAGGTAGTCGTACGAACTTCGACACCTGAAACTTTGTCGTCCATCGCAAACAACTTCTGAGCTTCGTGAAGTGAGATATAGACGAATACCTGGTCAAATTCAGCCAGACCCGATTCAAAAACTCCAACAACCTTGTACTTCCCAACACGAGGTTGCGCGAACATACTGGTTCCTGAAGGACTGAAGAGGAAAACCGTATCACCAACACCAGTGTAAAGCAGGTCTGCCATATATATCCCGAGAACAAGCCCCGGTAAACTATCATCACTGGTATTCAAGCTGTCGAGATCACCGCTTACGATCATATTCGGCAGGTCAGTTACTGAGCCTGCTGTCAATGGATCGATACCCCGAATTACACAACCTTCGCTTCGCTGTTTATGGCGTAACATTCCTTTATTCATAACATACGGCGTTACTGCCTCCACATATTTCATGTTCTTGATCGAATCGACAACCGTTTGCCAGTTTCCTGCTCCTTGATCATGGAATGTGGAAACCTGCAAATGTGCATCAGCACCGATAATTCTGCTTCGTACCTCCTCCTCAAACCCATTCATAATTGAGAGCACGATCACAAGTGCAGCCGCTCCAAGTGCGACTCCACCCACAGAGAGATAGGTTATCAGTGAAATAAAACCGGTTCTCCGTTTTGAACGCATATAGCGATTTGCAATAAACCAGGTGTAATGCATGATTTTTACAATCTTGCCTTAATTTTCAGGGAGGATTTAGAGAAGCATAAAGATAATATTGATATAATACGGAAGCGCAGGATTGGTTTCAATAGTTGTGCTCAGGGAGATACAACTTTATCTGGTGAAGAATTATTATGCGAGGGTATAAATGAAACTACCGATCGGGTTGGAACGACCACTATTTCGTCCATACAAATCACTTACTCTTCGATTCAGTGGAGAAGTACCTGCTGGACTTGAAGGTGTGTTTTTATCGTCATCATCTTCATCATTTTTGGGGCGTAGTGGTGTGGGGAGCGAATCATCCTCATGGTTTGTCGTGTCTTTATCTTCTGATGGTTCTGCAGGATCGTTTTCAAAGACAAATCCGTCTTCGTCCACAAACTGTGAATTACCCGCACCATTTATCTCATTTTCACTAGTTGAACTATCTTCGGGAGTGGAAGATTTCGAATCGATTTTTTCAGTTTCACCAGATCCCTTGCTGCCGGCTTCCATCTCTTCTGCTTTTTCTTCCGACATCTCCTTCTGAGCTTTTTGTGCTTCGGCACGAGCCTTGGAGGCAACTTTTCTATCTTGTGCGGATGGCTCGGCAGGTGCCAATGCAGCACGTTCTGCTTGTTTCGCGTTTTTCAGCCGCTCTTCTGGTGTATCGCCTTCACCGATTGATACGCTAACATGACCACCAACCGCATATTGACGTCCATCAGGACCCTTTTCGTACTCAAATACAGGACCTCCATTCGCCAAACCACCGGCTGCTGCAAGATGGGCTTGCTCGTGCGAACGTACCTCACGGTCACGTTCTTTGAGTTCCTGAACCTCTTTTTTCTCCGATTCGCTGAGTTCTGATTGGGGTTGACCACCATCGGATTTTGATGGTTTGTTTTTTATGGATGGTTCTGCTGATTTTACTGGATTTTGTTCATGACCTTCTGATTCTTCTTCTCCTGAAATACGCACACTATTTTCATGCTCTTCATCCTCTTCCCTGGTGGAATCATCAACAAAACTGGAAGCTGAAACAGAACCTTTGGATTTTTGCCAACTGTCAGAGGAAAACTCCGCTTTATCCATTTCAGAACAACAATCCTGCCCCTCTCCACCGCAGAACTTGCACGAACCTGAGCTCGGTTCCTGAAGCTGTGCAGCACTCACGTGTGATGAGGACATCGGCGATGTTTCGCAATGCAGTTGATCTACTGAAGAATAAAGATTGGATACGTTCATCGTTCCTGTTCGAATAGCGGTTAATAGAGATAGTCTCTCCTAATTCTTATCGGCAGAGAAAAACTCTACTTTAACTATTGTTCGAGAACTACTTGAGTAGAACTGAAGCGCAAAACCCCGACAAAATAATGCTTGCCGGGGTTTCAGTGGGGAGATTCCTAAGAGAGCGTCACTACATATTTTCATATTCCTGCTTCATACATTTGTCCATGATCACGCCAATACCCGCTTCACGTGCCCGATTCGCTGCGATTTCATGAACCACACCGAGCTGTAACCACAAATATTTAACGCCTTTGTTAATGGCAGCATCAACTATTTTAGGTACTTCATCGGACTTACGAAACACATCTACAACATCCACCTTCCCTGGCACCTCTGCCAGTGATCCATAGCTTTTAGCTCCCATGATTTCATCAACCATTGGGTTGACCGGAATGACTGTCCAACCCATATCCATCAACACCTTTGCTACTTTGTAACTGTCTCGTTCCGGTTTGGGTGACATCCCGACTACTGCAACTCTGCCTTTCAACTGCAGAATCTCGTTCATTAGATTACTATCGTTGATTTCAGCAATATCCATTCTGAACTCCTTATAGCTTGATTAGCATGATGTATATTATCTTCTTACAGTAAAGTGGAAATTTAATTGATTCTTATCTGTTACCTTTTTAACAGCTAATTGTTTCAAACACCAAACTATGCTAGAACGAAGTACCCGAAAACTATTTTTCAAATTTCATTCACGCACATTCGATGATTGGCGGTATTAATGAGACTTATCATGATCAGTATTCTTTTTCTCTCCCTACTCTTTTGTCTTTCTGCCAATGCGTCAGATCCTCCAAGACTTGACCTCACCAATGCGGACGGTTTCTATCAGTTTGGCAGACAACTCGAAAACATCCGTGAGTATAAAGGTGCAGCTGAAGCATATCGAAAAGCACTAAATCTTAAACCGGATTCAACAATTTACCTTTTCTCACAAGCTCGAGCCCTCCTTCGAGCAGGTGAACTGGATACAGCCATAATACTCTTTGAAAATATATTAGAATCAGGGAGTACTAATTCGGTATACTATGTTGAAAGTTGCCATTTGGTCGCCAAGTATTTCATTCTACGTAAAATGCCCGTGAAAGCCGAACCATACCTCGAAAGAGCTAAAAACGCTGATCCTGCAAACGCTGAAACCTACTTCTGGCTGGGAAAAGCAAGTGAAGAGCGATATAATCTCGACGAAGCAATCATATATTACGAGACCGCTATTGAGCTGGATCCGAAGAACTCCTCATATAAAAATGCGCTACTCAGAATTAAATAGTCATGAAACAATGCTGTTCGCACAAACGTATTTTTAAGATAACCACCTGATTTAAATGGTGGAGAGTTTAATATTCTGATTCGAGATTCATGGGTTGAAGCACATCATTACGGTGGCTATATTCACGGACTAAATTTAGGATCATATTGGTTTAACGGGTAGAGAGAACTATGAAAAGAGCAATGTTGTTAACTTTAGTTTCACTATTTGTGTTAAGCATTGTCGCTGTATCCTTTGCGCAAATTCCGGAGGAACTTCAAAAAAAGCATCAAGAACGTGAAAAATTGCGTGAACAGATGGCTAATGCCTCCCCCGATGAATACGAAGCATTACGAAGTAAATGGGATGCTCTCGAGGCTGATATCAGGCGAATCACAGAATCCATCAGTGCTGATCGAGAAGCTCAGGCAAAGGCAATCAGTCATTTCAATGATGGTCTTGATGCCATGCGTGGGCGAAACTGGCAAAAAGCGGTGGATATGTTCTCCAAATCTGCCGAGCTAAATCCTTTGGAACCACGCACGCAATTTATGCTCGGTCGTGCATTGCAAGTAATGAAGAAATACGATGAAGCCCTGAATGCTTACAATAAAGCGACTAATCTGGATAATTCCTACGCGAAAGCATATACTGCAAAAGGATTGCTGTTAAGTAAAATGAACCAGTTTGCAGAGGCGATTACAGCCTTTCGCGCTGCAGATCAGATAGCAAACATTGCCCCCGATGATCATTCAAAAGCTCTGACCGGGTTGGGATTGGTCTACTACCGACAGAAAAAGTATGATCAGGCGATCAGTGCGTATCAGAAAGCTGTCCAGGTAAATCCACAGGATTCGGACGCATACTTTAATCTTGGAAAGGCTTATATTGCCAATGGCAATACTGACTCTGCAATCGAATCCTTCACGTCTAGTGTGGAGATAGACTCACGCGATTACAAAACCCAAACCGCGCTCGCAGAAGCTCTGAATAAAGCAGCAAAACATACTGAGGCTATTCAGGCAGCCCTCGCAGCGACTTCACTCAACAGCAATTATGCTCCTGCATGGTTTGAGCTCGGTATGGCATACGAAAAGACTGGCAAGGAAAGTAGCGCACTCAATGCGTACGAGAAAGCCAAATCAGACCGTAACTACAGGCAGGCTGCTGAATACCAGATAAAATCAATCAAGGGTGAATTCTAGCAGGTGTTTGCCAATGGGTGAATTTCGCGAGTCATTCGATATTTAATACTCAGCAGGAATTATCAGATATTGGAGATATCCAGAATCCGATAATTCCTGCAAATTTTTAAGGAACTCAAATTTCAACGAACCGGGGGTTCACATATAAATTTTTCAAACCTTCAGTACAGTTGCTACAAATCTCCGGACGTATTCCTCTTAACCAGTTCCGTCTGAATGCCTGAAATTCTTTCCCACTCCATACTACTGGAAAACCTACAACTGCGGCATCGCCAACGATAAATTCACCAGTCTTATCAAAGCAACAGGGAACAACTGTTCCATCCCACTGTATTACTGCGCTGGAAAAAATCCGTTTACAAAAATAATTGCTGGACCTGCGAAGTTGCCAGCGATCTTTTTTCAAATCATATCGACGCAATTCTGACTGATCTGGAAGCCATCTCTGCCCTTCCGATTTCGATAAATCTTCCAGTTGTGCAGTTTTGAAAACTATCTTATCAACACCCCACTCCTTAGCCAATCTTTTGGCTTTCTCAACCTCTGCAAGAGTGTGTTTGAATAATAGATATTGCCAGGTAATTATCGGGTATTTCGATCTGTTCAATTTTCTGGATTGTACGACATTTTGTATTCCAATCCAGACTCTTTCAAAATCCCCGCCAACTCTGTACTGACTGTAAGTTTCTTTTGAAGCACCGTCCAGTGAAAGGATCAGTTCGTACAATCCTGATTGCACAAGAGAGTCTGCTTTATGTCTATCTGCGAGAAGTTCTACATTTGAGGAGAGGGTAACCCAACAATTTTGTGATGCTGCATAATTGACGATTTTTGCAAGTTCAGGATTTAACAGTGGTTCACCCTGGTTCCACAATTGAAGGAGGAGTGGGGTTGGTTGAATTGAATCCCAGAGGAACTTGAATTGCTCAAATTTCATTCTTCCCTCAGGACGATTCAGTTCACCTCTCCCTGTGGGACAATGTGGGCATTTTAACTGGCAAGCTGTCGTCGGTTCAACCATGAGCATAATTGGGGAACCAAGAATCAGAGGTTCTCTTGAAACTCGGGACAAGCCCAGCGAAATCCCAGTTTTAAGCAGATTTACAATTTGCCGGCTATTGGGAATTTTGGGTGGATGGCTGCTATTATGACCTGCAGTCGCTTTTCGAAAGATCATTCTTTCTCACCATCCCAATAATGTGGCGAACTGGTAGATTGCCGTAGAAACCAGCCAGGCAACTATTAGGGTATATCCTGCCAGAAAAGCTGACCATTTCCAACTTCCCAACTCTTTGCGCACTACAGCAAGGGTCGCAGCGCAAGGCACGTAAATCAATACGAAAAACATCAACGATAGGGCAACAGCTTTGTTGTAGTGGGGATCACTCGCCAGAATACTTTTCAGAGGTGTATTAACATGAACACCACTCTCCTCATCAGGATCAGCATCACCTATACCGTAAACGATTCCCATCGTGGAGATGATAACTTCCTTTGCAGCGAGACCACCAAATAGCCCGATTCCGATCTTCCAGTCAAATCCAGCAGGCTTCAGTACAGGCTCGATGAATTTACCCACTCGACCTGCATAGCTGAAGAGGATCATTTTACTGGCAAATTCATCGTCCAAATTGGAAATCGCCTGTTTATAATCAGCTTCAAGCTCGTTTCGCTCATTCCCACCCACGGTTACATCACCATCCAGTTGGGCGAGGTAGTCCTGTTCGATTTTCTCTGCACGTTCAGAATACTGAAACTCACTTGCGGGTAATTTGGGAAAGCTCAGCAGGAACCAGATAATGATGCTTATCGCCAGAATGATCGTTCCTGCTTTACGCACATAAGCAAAACTCTTATCCCACATGTGCGAAAAGATACCACGGATGGTGGGCATACGGTACGGTGGAAGTTCCATTACAAACGGTGCCGCATCACCACGAAAGATAGTTTTGCGGAAAATCAATGCGATCACGAACGCCAGAAACCAGCCGGACGCCCAGACCAACCAGAATATCAATCCTGCAGTTGCAGGGAAAAATGCAGCCGCCAACATCGCTACTACTGGAGATTTCGCCCCGCAAATTAAAAGAGGGATGACCAGAACTGTGATCTTTCTGTCACGGGGGTTGACCAGGTTTCGTGCGCTCATCACCGCGGGAACTGCACAACCTGTCGCGATCATGAAGGGAATAAAACTCCGTCCGTGCAACCCGAAAATGTGAAAAAACTTATCCATCACAAAGGCTGCACGT
>JAIOHU010000162.1 GCA_019912845.1 bacterium | reverse complement strand
ACTGAAGAATGGTAATGTAATGCTGGTGGATTGGGGAATTATTTGCAAAGGCGTTTGCACTGACCTTACACGGATGGTTGTGCTTGGTAAAGAAATCCCGACGATAGTTCAGGGTATGAAACTGCTTCAGGAAAAATGGATGGACGCTGTAATTGCGGAAATTCAACCTGGCAAACCTGCGCACCTGGCGGGCAACGCGTATTGGGATGGAATCAAGGTTGCTGGAATCGAAAAACCATTCCACGGTGCTGGTCATGGTACAGGCGGAGCTTATGTACATGAGCTGCCTGTGCTTTCGGGAATGCCGGGTGAGGTGGATGATTACGGTATCCCCTTACGTCAAGGCATCACCCTCGAAGCAGGGATGATTGTCACTTCCGAACCTGGGATGTATGAAAAGGGAGTTGGAGCTTATCGTACAGAAAATATGGTCTTGCTGACCGAAGACGGTCATGAGATCATGGATAAAAAACTGCCTTTAGCCCCATTTTTTGTGAAGTAGGATAACACGTTGGTTCCCGGGGATTGAGTTATCTCAATCCCCGGGTTCCGCTGTGTTGAAGTTCTGGCCCTGGATTTATCCAGGGTTAAATAGAATCGCCACTGGCATTATTGAACTTTGGATAAATCCCAAGCCAGAGGTCAAACCAGCTATCTAAAATAATGTCAGGCTTCCACAGTCTCTTGGTTCGTGTCCTTCTTTTTGGAATTTTTGGAGCTCGAATTCTCCGATACCTTTTTCGGTTCGCCCATCAGCACCAACTCCAATACCTGTTCGATGGTTTTCACCGGGTAAAAAGTAACCGCTTTTCGTACCTCTTCAGGAATTTTTTCCAGGTCTTTACGGTTTTCCCAGGGAATGATAATATGTTCAATTCGAGCACGGTTGGCTGCGACTACCTTCTCACGTAACCCGCCAATCGGAAGAACATGACCAAAGAGAGTAATTTCGCCTGTCATAGCAAAATCGGAACGTACCTTTCTGCCACTGAACAGCGAAGAGAGTGCCGCACACATGGTGATTCCCGCAGAGGGTCCATCCTTCGGAGTTGCCCCCTCAGGTACATGAAGATGGATATCATGCTTATCCAGCAACTTGGCTTCAATCCCCTGTTTTTTGGCATGCGCACGTATCCATGACAATCCGATCTGAGCGGACTCCTTCATCACATCGCCGAGCCGACCAGTGATCTTCAGACCACCCTTGCCGGGCATCATGGCAGTTTCAATTTTCAATACCGAGCCACCGTACGGTGTATATGCCAGCCCATTCACAACACCCACCAGCGCAGTCCTATCCATCCAGTCGGGAGTGATCTTTTCAGGTCCGAGATAGTCGCGTAAATTGCCATGTTTCACCACAGCCTGCGAGCTTCCCTTAACCTTTTTGCCCTTTTTATCGAGGTTTTCAGCGACTTTTCTGGCAACCTTGCGGCAAACCGAACCAATCGTACGTTCCAGGTTACGAACACCAGCCTCACGGGTGTAGTAGGTGACAATATCATCCAGTGCCTTATCAGTGAATCGTACTTGGCTTTTGGTCAATCCATTAGCTTCGATCTGACGAGGTACGAGATAATGCTTGGCAATCTCTACTTTTTCATTAGCGATATAACCGGGTAGACGTATCACTTCCATACGATCGAGCAGCGGTGGTGGTATCGCTTCCTGATAATTTGCGGTGGTGATGAAAAAAACTGAAGATAGATCGTATTCGACCTCAAGGTAATGATCGCTGAAACTGTCATTTTGCGCAGGATCGAGAACTTCCAGCAGTGCTGAGGATGGATCACCGCGAAAATCTGAAACCAGCTTATCGATCTCATCCAGCATAAAAACCGGATTGCTGCTTCCAGCTTTTTTCAACGACTGTATCATACGACCTGGCATGGCACCGACATAAGTTCGACGATGTCCTCGAATTTCTGCTTCGTCACGTACACCACCCAGGGAAACACGAACGAACTTTCGTCCCATCGCACGTGCGATACTTTTTCCAAGTGAGGTTTTACCGACACCCGGAGGTCCAACAAGACATAGAATCGGTCCCTGTGAATCTGGTTTCAACTTTCGTACTGCCAGCACTTCCAGAATTCGTTCTTTTATATCTTTCAGACCATAATGATCTTCATCGAGAATTTCCTTCGCTTCTTTCAAGTCGAGGTGATCCTCAGTCATCACCTTCCAGGGAAGTGAGACCAGCCAGTCGAGGTACGTGGTCACAACAGTATATTCAGCGGAAGCCGGATTAATCCGTTCGAGACGATCCATCTCCTTTTCAGCGACTTCGAGCACATGCTCAGGAAGATCAGCCTTTTCTATCTTCTCCTGCCACTCCTTGATTTCCGGAGAACTATCCTCACCCTCTCCAAGCTCTTTTTTGATCTGCTTGAGTTGTTGACGGAGGAAATATTCACGTCGTGACTTCTCAATCTCTTCAGTGGTTTCCGTTTGGATTTTACTGCCAATACGTAGGATTTGAATCTCACGCGCAAGCATATTGCGTACCAGACGAATCCGTTCCGGCATCCTTATCGCTTCGAGAACTGCCTGGCGTTGATGAGCATCGATGTTGAGATTGGATGCAATTAAATCCGCCAACGATCCGGGATCGCTAATGTTCTCGACTGCGGTTTTATACTCATCAGGGATATTGGTGGAGAGTTCCGCCATCTCTTCAAAGTCTTCACGTAACGCACGTACAAGTGCCTCATTGTGAGTAGTGCGTCTTGGTTTGGATCTCAAGGTCTTTACCCTGCCACGCATATATGCTTCATCACGGATCACTTCTTCCAACTCAATGCGCTCCAGACCCTGCACAATCATCCGTATGCTGCCATCAGGCATTCTAAGCATACGTAAGATCATTACTGCTGTACCGATACGATAAAAGGGCAGCTTTTTCTTGCCTTCTTTCTCTTCAGCACGTTCACTTTTACTCTTCCGTCGCTCCTTTTTCTCCCCCGGTTTCGACTTTTGCAGGAAAGCACCCATAATACGGGGACCTTTACCCTGCATAACTTCATTGACCATTTCAATGGTATCTTCATCACTGACTGCCAATGGGAGAATAATCCCAGGGAAAAATACGAGATCTTCGGGTGTGAAGATTGGCATTACATCCGGTATGTCAACCTTCGCAGGATTTGCTGCGTCGATTTCAAGTTCCGGCATCGTTGTATCCTATTTAATTGTGATAGTTGTTCGTTTACGGACTGGTGTTTCTCTTTTTTCGAGACGGATTGTTAAAAAACCCTCCTCATAATTCGCATGAACCGAATCCCCATTGACCGGAGTTAACAAACGGAACACCCTCTGAAAAGGTCCGTATGGTACCTCCATCTTATGGTATTGACGTTTTTCCTCGCAATGCGGTTCTTTTCTCATCCCACGTAATAGCAGGCTGTCCTTATCCAGGATCAGAGAAATATCTTTCGGTGAGACACCAGCTAGATCAATGGTGATGACAAAGTTATTCTCTGTCTCATACATATCTGCAGCCGGGTGCCAGCCGATATCGGCGTGCATCAGTGGGGGACGGGACGATCCGAAAAACATATCAAAAAACTGATCGATGTCATCCCCGTACGACCCATCCGCCAGGTAATGGAACTGCTTTCTCGCGCTTTTTTTCTTTAGAGCCATAACGACCTCGTGACTCACAATCAGATGAATTTATTGAAAATCAGTAAAATTTAGGTTCGAAAATTTAGTGGCAATACCTACACGTTAATATAAGCCCTTAGTTTCCTGAGTGGGAGTCTCCTGTGAGGTTTCGAATGTTGGAAATCGTGAAAATTCAAATAACTCAAATTCTTGCTTTTTGGGGATCGGAATATAGAAATTGGTTTTAAAATAAGAACCACTTGTCTCTAGGTCATTAAGTTTAATTGAAATTACTAAGAATATTTCCTTTCCTAACCTTTTCAAACGCGGTCTTTTACTATTATGTTGAAGAATCGAAATTTGATCTCGAAGTGACAAGATTTTCAAAACCAATAGATTCTGAGAGTTGAACCAATTTTGAATCGTTTACAGCAGTTTTTTAGTGATTTCATAATGAGATGAAGAATTAGAATCTTCAGGAAGCAGCAAAGATGAATAACAAATTAGTACATAATACAGATTCAAGTTGGTCAAGTGATAGATGGGAAGCATGGCTACGAGATCGACTAAAGAGAAGGTTTGCTACATTTGCTAATGAACCTGGAGAAATGTTTGCAGCCTATGACCGCGAACGAAATAATATCGATGACTATAGAAGTAGAGAGCTTCTTGAATTGCTCCAAAATGCGGATGATGCGGGTGTTGATTTCGGTCCCAATAAGAGTATTATTTCATATAGACCAGAAGGGATCTTTGTAGGTAACACGGGAATACCTTTTACTTCAGCGGGAGTTGAATCACTCCTAATCAGCAATCTTAGCCCCAAAAAACTTGATCGTTCTAGGCATATTGGAAATCGTGGTCTAGGATTTCGTTCAATCCTAGGATGGACAGAAAATCCGCTTATTCTCAGCGGAAATCTTAGACTTGTGTTTTCCTCTTCACTTGCTGATTACATGCTTGGACACCTCACGTCGGAGAACTCTGATGTACAGGAGCAAGTTGAAGCATGGCGTGCCGGTGGTTACAATACGCCGATCCCAACACTCGCATGTCCTGCTATTCTTGACTATCAAGGAAAGTCACCTGGATTTGAACCATCTGCATCATTTAATAGAATCTTGACATACGCAGAGGAGCTCCGAGATGATTACGACACAGTCATTGCAATCCCCTTTGCAAAATCCAGGGTCCAGACGAGAATTGTTCAGCAGGTTGAAGATATCAGCGAAGAAATACTTTTGTTTCTTAAACATGTTAAAAAACTGACTATTGATATTGATGGTCAACTAAAAATATGGAGAGCACATAGAACCGAAAGCTGTGTGAGTATATCCCTGTCAGAAAGTGAAACTCTTGAATGGAAGATTTTTCAAAATACAGGAATTATTCCTGAAGAAATTTTAGAACCAGGACAGCGAAATACTCCTGCATTCGAGATTCAGATAGCAATTCCGCAGGAATCAATCACGGGAAAGAATCTGGTGAGTTACTTCCCAACGAAAGTCAGATTTCCATATCCTGTGATTGCCCATATTACTATGGAACTGACAAGCAATCGACAAAATTTAATTGAAAGCGAAGCAAACCGTTATTTAGCTAAACAATTAGCAGAGAATTTGGCTAATGTTGCAGAGGCGAGCATAAATGAGGAGGATCCTTGGTTTGCATTAAGATTAGTAAATCCATCCACTCAGGCCATCGATCCCATGTTGGAACTATTAGGATTTCAAAATGCTTTAATCGAATCTCTGAAAACTAAAAAGATAATTCCTTTGGACAATGGAGGATTTGATACTCCGTTTTCAGTAAATAGGTTGAAAGTTGATAATCGAGGTTGGTTGCCTACAGATGAATTCAAGGATCTCGTGTTATGGACTGATGAATATCAGATGAAGCAAGCTCTGGATTACTTAGACATACCTATCCTAGGGAAAACGGAATTCTATAAACGACTAGAGATAATCACTCCAAAATTAAGTATCGACAATCGGATCAATCTTCTAAAAGGTTTGTTGCAGAACAAAGGTGTTTTTGCCAGTGATGATTTGCCACCAATTTTAATTGACAATGAAGATGAATCTACTGATTCGAAAGCAAATCTTTATTTTCCTCCTACATCCTCGGAAATCACTTTCGAACCACCGACGTGGATGCCACTTCGATTTCTTTCAGAGAGATTAGTGTCAGGTCTCCTGAATGCAATAGGAAAATCAAGAGAGCGACTTGCAGAGGATCTCAGGAATATAGGATTTCGAGGTGTTCATCCGTATGATTCCCGCGGGATAACCAGAGCTCTATTATCACTGACAACACGAAAATGTAATGAAGATCCGGAAAATGAAACTTCCCTACGTCTCGATTGTATTGCTTCTCTTTATAAGATGTACTTAGCAATAAGTTCCACCGATGCACCTGCACAAAACCTTGAGATTAATGTTCCAGTACTAACCAGAACTCGAGAATGGCGAAATGCATCAGAACTATACATAGGTACACCATATCCAAAAGGAATATTGATGGAAGCACTCTTTGGTAAGTCTCATACTGATAAGTTCGTAGCAGACACCAGTGCTTTCGCAATAGAGATTGATAACGAACAGTTTGAGAATTATCTGCTGTGGCTTGGAGTATCAGACCTCCCGAAAGAAAAACGTATCTCAATCAATCGTTGGTGGGGTGGGAATGAAACACATAAGAAATATCTCGAACATGTAAAACTAACTGCAAAATACCCAATGCGATTCCACGAATTCAGGGCAGATTTCCCAGATCAATTGAATATTAATAAAATGGAAGTCACTGGGATTGATCTTCTTGATGAAATTCTTCAAAATGCTGATCCAAATGCCATAATAGCTTGGGTAGCATTGGATTCTCGAATAGATTTATGGAATAGAATTGGTGATGAAAAAACTAAGATTGAAGCTTGTTTCAGATCACAGACATATCGTGAGGTACAAGGCCATAGGATACCAAGCTACGTAATGTGGCGTATAAGAAATCAAGCATGGTTGCCAACTCAAAATCAATTGCATAGTGCGCCTAATACCTGCATTTCTGTTCGACTTTCGGGTCAGGATATGCAGAAAATTTTCCCTCGACCAGAAATAAAAATGGATTCTGATGTTTTCAGATCACTCGATATAAATCAAGCAGATATCAATCTTGCTTTGGTAAGACTAGGCGTTCGTATGAGCTTGGACGAACTCTCTTGGGATCATTGTTATAAATTACTTCTCAATCTTCCCGAAATCGATCATGAAGGGAAAACTGCCACTCGTATTTATAAGATAATTTTAGATAAACGAGAAGATGATGTAATGAATACCTCGGCTATTGAGATGCGAAATGAATTTCTTAAAGATGGAATGTTATGGTGTTATCGGAATAATTCAGGAGAGTATCTGCCGTTGTCTAACGGAGTCTTTTTTGTAGCTGACACTGCAGTTCCTCAAGCAATAGTAGATAACATGCCAACTTTAGATCTTCCGCGGGGACGTGGGACAGACAAAATAGAAAGACTGTTCGGCGCAAAAACAATCCGCTCAAATGAAATATTACTTGAAATTTCCAACAAGACAGAAATCGCAAATAGTTACTTGTTAAATGATCAATTAGAGAGACTCAAACCTTACATACTTGCTCTTCGATTAGATTCAACTCCTGATGTATCTGGTATAGGAAGGTTTAAAAGATTTAAAGTAGTTCCATGCACATATGTTGAGGGCATCGCAGAAGTTCATGGTCAGCAGATTAAATTTAATCTTACCTCTGAGGGCGAATTATTAATTCTTGAAGACTACGCTTATATAGTAATATCAGCAGATAATAGTTTTCCGAGACTCGATAATCCACTTGTTGCTCGATACATTGCGAATGCACTGTCCTCAATTCTTCAGATTGAACGTGCAAGTGATTTTGCACAATTAGCAATCTGTCAAGATCAATCTAGTAGAAAAACCCTTCTTTCTGATATTATAGGTCATGATGCAACTGACATTGTTATTAAAGCGCACGAAGAGCTGCAATTTAAGGAGGAGCCCGTTACAGTTGAACCACCGTCCAGAAGTTTGGATGTAGGAAGAGAAGAAGCTGGAATGATCGAATCAACTCCAGATGATAACGAGATTGATAATGAAGAAAGCCCAAAAGAATCTGAACAAAGCAAGGATGATCAATTAAAACCTATTCCTGATAGTGTGAAAATCAAGCCTTTTGAACAAGAACCTGCTCCACCCAAAAAGAAAGTAACAAGTAGAGTTCGAGTGACTCGATCTACTGGATCTCAGATTCGCAAAAGCCATAGAGTTACTGATGGGAATCGCTGTGAACTTTTAGCTAAAAGATTTGAAATTAGCCAAGGTCGTTTTCCATTGAGAGTCGGAGCCATACAAGGATCTGAAGGATTTGGTTGTGATATACTCAGTTTTCCTTCTGAGGTTGATAAAGCAGAATTTGTAAAATCTAAAGGGACTAAAATCGGTGGCATTTTAAGATTCATTGAAGTGAAAGGTAGATCTACTTCAATGAGTCCCATATCATTGCAGGGTAATGAATTAAATGCTGCACGGATTAGGAAAGAAAAGTACTTTCTGTATCGAATATATGAGGAAGTTTCGAATCAAAAATGGCAGGTTGTGGAGCTATGTCATCCGTTGAGTTACGAATGGGAGGAGAGCTATTTAATTGATCCTTTTAGAGTTGAAGCAACTAAGTACTGGAGCGTTGAACCCACTGAGGATTATGAAGATGACGGCAGTAAAAATGACTAATTTTCTTGTTGACAATCATTTATCCTTCATAAAAACACCCTACCGCCAGTCTGCATCCTCTGCTGCCACTCCATTCATTTGTGACTCGCTGTTTTCAAGTGATGGACTGCTTCAGGGCGGCAGCGAGGAACCAGTATTTTAGTGACTGATTTGTGGCAGAAAATAAGGGCAGAGAAACCACAGCACAGCGAACACTTCTCCAAAACTGAATCTTCACTTCAAGAATATTTAAAGCTCTCATATAGCTTTTTCCATGAATAGTGCATAATGTCTCTCCTCTAAAGTTATTTAATATTAAGCATTTAAGAACCATTTTTTGGGAGAGTGTTCAATAGTAGGCAAAATTGAACGAGACATCTGGAAATTGTTGTTGTAGAGCACTATCTTTATAAGCGCGAGCTTAACAGAAAGAAGAGCCATGCGGTCAGATTCAAACATCTACCGTCTCTTGAAGAGTATCGGGCTGATTACGCTGCTGGTCACAGTGTATACGCTCAGCTCTTGTCCAGCGAAAGCTGCGAGGTCAGGTGAACAGGGAGTGACGTTTCTCCAGACTTTTGGTCTGGAAGAGACTGGCGGTGCCAGTCAGAATTTCTCTGTTACACAGGATTCTCTCGGATTGGTCTATGTCGCCAATCTGATGTCGGTGCTGGAATACGATGGCGGACGTTGGCGACGTATCCCTCATCCTGGTAACCTGCGTCCAGTTTCTCTGGATGTTGGACCCTCCGGCAGACTCTATGTCGGTTTTCAGGGTGATATTGGATATATGGTCACCGACTCGCGCGGTCGTCACCAGGTAGTCTCCCTCCGTTCACAAGTTCCCGATTCTATAAAAGATATTGGTTATATCTGGAGTACACTTTCTACTCATGATGGTGTATTTTTCCGTTCCCCTCATCGTTTATATCGATGGCGTCCAAATCTTGAAGACATCAAGTTTGGTGAGATGAAGGTTTGGAGCTTTCCCGAAAAGAATAAACTGCTCGGACTATCTGAAATCCGTGGCAGAACATTATTCTGGCAGAATCATGTTGGTTTGATGGAAGTGGTTGATGATAAATGTGTTCCACTCAAGGGTGGCGATTATTTCGCTGAAATTCCAGTACGCAACATCGTCGAAATGGAAAATGGTTCACTACTGCTGGCTTGCGAATCTGATGGACTATACACTTTTGACTGGAGATCAGCCAAGCCATTTAATTCGGAAGCCAACCAATTTGCGAAAAAGCTGTTTGCAGTTGGGTGTACCAGGGTTCAGGGTGAACGATTTGCCATGGCAACTCGTTATGGTGGCTTAATCATATTCGATCAAGAGGGCAGGATCAGACGAGTGCTGGATAAATCACTTGGATTGCCTGATAATAATATCCTTTCAACACCATTTATTGATTCGCAAAATGCGCTGTGGTTGCCACTCAATTATGGAATTGCGCGTGTAGAAACTCCCTCCTCACTTGAGTTTTACGACTACAATGTCGGGATGGAAGGCAACATTAACAGCATTACACGCTTCGCTGGGAGCCTTTATGTCGCTACCTCCCAGGGGTTGCGTGTTCTTAAATCCTCTGCAGAACTCGGTTATCCTGCACAGTTCGAGCTCGTTGAAGGTGCTGAGGAACGTTGCTGGAACTTGCTTACAATGGATAATCGGCTCTATGCGGTAAATGCCAAGGGTTTGATTGAGGTTTTTAAGGATAATCGTCAACCCGGACTGATCCGCGAAATCCCAATGGCATACTGCATTATCGCATCTGCCGATTCCTCGCATCTATTCGTCGGAAGTTATACACAAGGTGTTCACTCATTCCGAGCGAAGGGTAGTGAGTGGATTTACGAAGGTCCATTGGATGGCACCTCACGTCAGGTTCTCCTGATGGAATCTACCCGGAACGGTGAACTATGGTTAATGGCAAACTACCGGCATGTGGAACGTGTTCAGTTTGATATAAGTCCGACAACACCTCCAAGGAACGTCGAAGTTGACATTTATGATACCGCTCATGGTCTTCCGGCTTTCAGTCATTATTATCCACTTGTTATTGAAGGTGATTTTTTTGTCGGTAGTCCAAATGGACTCTATCAGTTTGAAGAGAATATCGATCGGTTCATCCCCTCAACCATTCTCGGTGAATCTTTCGGCACCGGTGAACGAGGGATGTGGAATATCACACGTGACCCGCAGGGCAATGTCTGGTTTAACTCCCAGTTTGCCAAAGGTGCACGGGTTACCCCTGGAAAGTTGGGGAGCTACGAACTGAATTATCCGCTGTTGCGAGCTTCACAGTCCAGTTTCCTCTGCTTTTACCCTGAAGAGAAGGGCATGGTGCTTTGGGCAGGCGGAGAAAATGGCAGATTGATAAGGTATGATGAACGATTTGCTGGACCTGATTCTGCAAAATTCAAAGCACTGATCCGTCGTGTAACAGTTGGAGTCGATTCAATCGTGTTAGATGGGTTGCAACCGAGTGATTGGGAAGTGCCGAAAATACCCTATGATTCCAATAATTTACGTTTTGAATATACAATCCCTCGTTATGATGCACCTGAAGCGAATAAATACCAGTATCGTCTCACTGGCTTGAATGATAGCTGGTCGGATTGGAGCCACGAATCCTATCGTGACTTTAATAGTCTACCAGAAGGAAAATACAAGTTTGAGGTACGTGGTCACGACGTATTCTATTTCAAAAGTGCGATTGACAGTTTTGACTTTATCATCCTGCCCCCCTGGTACAGGACAGCGTGGGCATTCGGGCTCTATATCATTTTATGCGCCGGTGCTCTTTATGGTATCTACAAGTGGCGTGTGAGAAGCATTGAAGCATATAACCGTCACCTTGAGCACCTGGTCAAGGAACGTACAGACGAACTTGAACGAGCAAACGACACTATTCAGGAGTACAACACCCAGCTTGAACGTATGCTTGAAAGGCGTACTCGCAGCCTGATGCGCAGTGAACGTCAGGCAGTGTTCGGGCAGATGGTGCAGGGAATTGTCCATAATCTGCGGAATCCATTGACTTCAAGCACCATGAGCACTGAGCTTATCCGAATGGCGGTAAAGAAGTCCAAGCTCGAAAATGTAAAATCGAATACTGAGCAGATGGTTATGTTGCAGGCGATGGGAGAAACTGTCGAAGTTGCGGTCGGTTGGATTGAAAAAGCGAATGAAACGTTATCCGGCATGATCAATTCACTGCTGACCAAGAGTCGCTCAGATAAGGGTGAAGATCGCAAGGTTATCGACTTGAACCATCTGATACGTACTGAGATCGATTTCCTCCAGGCTGATCCGACATTTAAGAATAAGATTCGCAAAGAAATTATACTCTCAGACGATCCGCTTTATGTGAACCTTGTCCCGGGTGAGATGGCGCAAATCTTCCAGAACCTGATTCGTAATGCGATGGATGCGATGTACCGTATGCCGGATCCCAGCTTGAAAATTGAAACGCTGAAGGATGGCAGTCAGATTGAATTACGGATTAGCGATACAGGTAATGGTATTCCTGAAGATATTCGTGATCATATCTTCGATCCCTTCTTCTCCACTAAACAACCAGAGGGCGAAGCTGAGCCGAAAACTGGTGGCGAGCCCAAGGGAACAGGTCTTGGATTATGGATGTGCCAGGAAGCTGTAAAAAGCTTCAATGGTACAATCACTTTCAAATCCAAGGTAGGTTTGGGAACTACATTCATTATCACCTTCCCGGAAAGTGTACGAAAAGAGCAGTTTGCGACTGACTGATCAATCTACCAACCTCGATTGAATTAATGGCCCTGGATTTATTCAAGGTTTAATAAGTCCTTTACTAGAGTTATTAATCATTGGACAAGTCCAATGCC
>JAIOHU010000161.1 GCA_019912845.1 bacterium | reverse complement strand
TTCAATTCTGTCTCAGGCAACACTGTTCCAGAGCTGCAAAATAGTTTTGCGTCAGGATGAACAGGAACCACTTCTACAATCCGGTTACTCTTGATGAATACTTTATTATCTACAAATTCATAGCGAAGCGGGTTGCTGAAACCACCGGAGGTAACGGCATAGGTGTTTTCAGCCATCGCATACGATGCGGCAAGAGTGTTGGTTTGAAGACCATACTGAGCGAACCGATCAACAAAAAGCTTATGGCTGGATGCTAAAACCGGTTCGGAGCAATTCACCACGCCGCGCAGAGATGCCAGGTCGACTCCTGCAAGTTCTTCATCATTGACTCGTTTTGCCAAGAAATTGTATGCAAAGTTTGGAAGCCAGCAGAGGGTTCCGCGGTACGTTGAGATCGCTTGAAGAAGCATCGCCGGGCGAGTGACCCAATCAAATGGTGACATTGCAACAATGGGAACTCGCGCGATAATCGGAAGAAAGAAGCATGCTATTAACCCCATGTCGTGATAGAGAGGCAGCCAACTGATAATTCTATCATTTTCGTCTGCCTCGATCGATTTCGCGTAATTATCAATCTGCCATAACAATGCTTCGTGTGAAATTGCAACACCTTTTTTTAACCCTGTTGTTCCAGAAGAATACTGTAGAAATGCTATATCACCAGGATCAGGATGGTAAAAATCTTCCGAACCTGAGTTTACAGATTCTTTATCTTCAGGGGTAAGCAGGACTATATCCAGGGTTAGGGTTAGAAGAACATCTTTAATCTTTTCACGAATTTGCGGAGTAGTCACAACCAGTTTAGGAGCAGCGTTTTCAAGCAGGCTTCCAAGGGTTTTCAGGTATTCTTTCTCGGAAAATTTTGGAGATGGAATTGTGAACATTGCAGGTATGAAACCACCCAGAAGCGCACCCAGATAAGATGAATACAAGTCAAAGGAATGAGGTAAAATAACAACGATTGATTCAGTCGGTCGTAGTACATGATTGTGATAGAGGTTTTGCCACCGATTTGAGTCTGATATCAGATCACTGTAAGAATAGTTTCTGCTGGAGCCATCAGCTGATAAGAGTGTTAGATATTGATTCACATCATCGTATTTCAGATTTTTTGCTATTCGTTCTGGTATACTTTCATTGTGCTGATTCATCTTCGTAATCCCGACTAGATCTAATACAATGTTTAGCTTTTGAAATGCCAGAATAGTGGAATATACCTCAGGTATTATCGTCCAGGTTACCCAATACTTTATTCCTGCATGATTTTGACCTGTTTTCACACTACTTGATGATGGTATTAAATCCCCTTCATCTTCATTGAGGAGATATACTACTTCGTCGGCAATGTGACCTGTGTCACACCATAGGTCACACATCTCTATTGTAAGTAAATTTGGGAAGGTATAAAACAAAAAGTGCGAGTAAAGTAAATTCACTCGCACTTTTTTACTTAAGTGGCGGGAGAGGGACTTGAACCCCCGACACGAGGATTATGATTCCCCTGCTCTGCCAACTGAGCTACCCCGCCGCTGTCGGGAAAACAAATGTATTAGATCGCTATTTGGTTTTCAATACCTGCAACCCACAGAGACTCGAACGGCTATCCACCTATGAACTGTACTCTTTCAACAGTGAACGCGCCACAACCAGCCGTTGCACCTGGTTGGTGCCTTCGTAAATCTGGGTAATTTTTGCATCGCGCATGAACTTTTCGATGGGTTCAGTGCGTAACATCCCCCACTCTTCGTAGAAATCGATGGCGTCGGTACAGACCTGCATTGCGGTATCGGTTGCCATGAGCTTACACATCGCGCTGAGCTTGCTAATATTTTTTACGCCTGCATCGAGCGCACGTGCCGCTGTATAGACTAGCTGCCGTGCCGCTTCTACTCTAGTTGCCATATCCGCCAGCTTGAACTGCATCGCCTGCTGGTGGGCAAGAGCGGGACGTCCATACTGATCTTCCTTGGCACGCATGACAGCCAGGTCGAGTGCACCTTGTGCTAGTCCTACCGCTTGTGCGGCAACACCCGGTCTTGCACGGTCGAGGGTCATCATCGCATTACCAAAACCTTTGCCTTCTTCACCGAGACGGTTTGCTTCGGGGAGACGGCAATTTTCAAAATAGAGTTCATGGACACTGACCGCTCGTATCCCCATCTTATCTTCTTCGTATCCGATCTCGAAGCCGGGTGTTCCTTTTTCTGCCATGATTGCGGTGATCCCGCGTGTGCCACGATCGGGACGTGTGGAGGCATATACGGTATACAGATCAGCCGCTCCGCCATTTGTGTTCCACTTCTTGGCACCGTTGACAACATACTCACCGTCAACGAGTTCCGCTTTGGTTTGAAGCGCTCCGGCGTCTGAGCCAGCATCGGTTTCAGAGAGTGCGAAGGCAATGAGTTTCCGTCCCTCAGCAATTTCGGGGAGGAATTTTTTCTTCTGCTCTTCACTGCCACCGACGATGATCGGAAATGAGCCCAACGCATTGACAGCATAGGCGACACCTACCGCACCACAGGCACGTGATAACTCTTCAACCACCAGGCAAAGATTGAGTACACCTGCACCACGTCCGCCATATTCTTTGGGAATCCAGACGCCCATCATGTTTTCTTTTTGCATCGCCCGCACAATTTCCCAGGGATAGGTTTGATCCCTGTCGAGTTCGGCTGCGACCGGACGGATGTGTGTATCCGCTATATGACGCGCTTTTTCGATATAATGGTGGTTTTCTTCGCTTAACAGTTCGTACATGATTTGCCTCGATAAATTGTACCTGTGGGTTGGAAGTGGTCTCCCGAAATCATGAAAGCAAGTATAAATCCATTACCCGCAAGGCACAAGTGTTGTCAGGGATAAGTAAGGGCTCTGGTTGAGACACACAATTAATCTCAGTAAATTTGGTTCTTCACATATCGTCTCGTGCGTGACGTATTATAAGTAGTAGTTCAGGAGAAATCTATGCAAACAAACTTATCACCCTGCAAAATGGAATTGTGCTATCGATTTTTTAGAGGACCTATTCGGGACATACTAAGAGCAATCGACGGCAACAGTCAACTTGGAGCATTTATCTTAGCAATCATAGCAGTAGATTATCTTACCTATTTCCTAAATCCAGGCAGAAATAAGTCTGATAACGCAAAAA